>DAHXPE010000100.1 GCA_027364495.1 Candidatus Heimdallarchaeota archaeon
CAAAAGTCATTCTCTATTACTTATTTCACTAAAAAGCAAATTTTTGAATTTTATAAAATAGTCTTGAAGAATTCAGGAAACGAAAACCAGATAGAAGATAAGAATACAGATAAATTACTGAATTTTTTTACAAAAATAGGAAGTTTATATACATTTACATCAAATATACTGGTTAACGCCTTATTTAATTCAAACAAAATATTTAATGATGAAAAAACCGAAAATTTTGCTTTTAAAAAACTCTTCCTCGTAATACAAAATACAATAACTGATTTAACAGAGTTCAAGTTTGTTGATAGATATAAAGAAGTACTTATTGAACTATTACAATCAATTGATTCTTTAGATATATTCTTGAGTTTCTTGGATCTGATTATTATAGATCCTGAATTCATGACATTAATTAAAAACAGTAATTTTGATAAAGATCATTTCTTTAAAATTTTAGAAGAAACTAAAAGAAATGAATCTAATTTATTAAAAAAACCGTTTATCGAAACAATTAATTATGTTCTTTATACTCTTGAATATTTATTTGATGGGTATATTGTAAAAGGATTATATGAAACCTCTAAAGCCATTTTAGAGTATTTAGAAATTAGCTATGACTTAATTGAAAATGAAAATAAACCGCGATTCTTTTTTCAAAAGGCTAGACAAACGATAGCTAAAGGTGATATTGAGAGAACTTACAATAATTTAACTCAGGGAATAAAATTAGCTAAGCAAACCAAAAATTATTGGACCTTAGGAATTCTTTTACGATTAGTGGCTGAAACATATTTCATAAATAAACAGCCGGTGTTTGGTAATTATAGTTTTGATCAAATTTTTCAATTATATCAAAGAATAGTCCCTGATAAAACAAGATTTAAAGCGTACACTCTGCTTAAACTGAGTGATAGGTTGAATGAAATAGGATTATTTGCTTATTCACTACAGAGCATAGAGGAATCAGCAGAAATATTTCATACTAAATCTTTACTTCTCGAGGAAGTAAATGCCAAACAGAAAATGGCTGATATTCTATTCAAACTAGGATCAACAGATTTAGCCGTGAATGAACTCACATTAGCCTTAAACTTAATTCGTGATTTGGATGATTCCCTTACAAAGCGTCTAGAGGCAATAAAAAATGCTTTTGTAAACTCAGAAATATATCACCCTTTGTATGCCTTTAAAAATTGGACTAAAGTTAATTATTTCAATGCTCAAAGTTTGGAACTACAGCTTGAAAAATACCAAAAGATTTTTTTAGAAATAAGAGAAAAAGATTTATCTGAAGACTCTCTCCAGCAAATGATTATATACCTACGTCTATTATTTAAATCAGGCAAGATTTTGGAATTTAGGCTGGTATTAGATTATATTGAAAGGCATATACCTGCAAAATCTCTAAATAGGGGCTTACTATATTTAGAACTATCATTAATTCATAATTTCTTTGCAAATGCAGATATTGCTAATTACTATAGTGATTTAGCAAAAAACACGTTATTCAGTTTACCAATTGATTACGAAATATCTATAAAATACCAACTGAATTATATTAGTTTTCAATTATATAACAATAAGTATGAATTGGCTGAATTATTGCTTCAAGATCAATTTTTGCGTAGAAAAGGAAAAAATGAAGCTGATTTATACCTTTTGTTAGCAAATTTAGAATCTCATAAAAATTTACCAAATAACTTTGAAGCATTCTTTGAAAAAGGAAAATCATTGAAACTTGAAAAATCGGAATCTCCTCCATCAAAACAAGATATACGATTATATGGATCAGGATTACTATATAATCAGTATATTAAATTATTTCCCTTAATAGATATGCCCAAGAAAGATATTGAATTAATAGAAGAAATTAATTGGCATTTTTATACGATAACAATCGACGTAAATACGAGTAATTATTCATTAGCATTGCAAAAATTTGCTAAAATTGATGAATTAGCAAAAGGACTCACCACAAAAACTTGGCAAGACGACTTTACAATTATTCAAATGAAAAAACTTGGACAAATTTATTATAATGATAAAAGCAAACCCGAAAACATCAAAAAATCTATCTATTACTGGCAAAATGCTTTAAAAAAGATTAGCGAAATAATCACGGATAATCCTTTATTGTATTTGTTTGAACGATTGGATCTTCTATATTTGATTGGGAAATCAGCGGTTATTAATGGGTTGTTTGATTTAGATGAAGCTAATAAGTATCTCATCAGTGGTAAGAATCTTATTAAGAAGCACAAGGTTCATAATAGTTTACAATTAGAGTTTCAATTCGATTCAGCCCTAGCAGCAAATTATTTTGAAGCTAAAAACTATGAAAAGGCAATTAAATATTATAATAGAGCTTTAGATAAGCACAATAATAAATTATATGCTGAATTACAGACAATTTTAACAAATTTGTCTTTATCATATATTGAGCAGAAAGAAACTGAAGAATTGGAATCATTTATTAAAAAATATAAAGAATACTTTAAGATTTTTGGAATTCAAGAGGAATTAATATCAAAAGGAATAGAAAAAAATTTATTAGACTAGGACTAATCTTGAATTTCAATATATTCGCCGATTTCGGTATCGTCACCAGCGAATAATTCACGAGCGGTAACTTTTTTAACTTTTACATGATCTAATTCGACTGTTCCATCAGAAACTATTTCATCAATAATTGCTGTGCCAGGTTTATTCAATTTAATAAAGAAATTTTTGAAAAACCCTTCTTTTGTGTCCTGTCCAATTTCAATATGACCACCAGTGATTTTACCAATTTCTGATTCACCACTGTTTAAAGAAATGACTAATTCTTCGGATACTGAAATCTCATTGGTTCGAACTTTACCATTGATTTTAAGGGTGGTAATATCAGTTAAAGAATCAGCTTGGACGGGGCCATTTATTTTGGTATTTTTAAAGTCTTTTATACCTTGGGTGTCTAATGGTCCATTAATTTTTAGATCAACCTCTGAATTACCAGATAAATTACCTTCTAAATTCATAGGACCGTTGATTTTACAATTATCACTGATAACGACATCACCGGTAAATTTGATTGGTCCATTAACTTTGAAATCGCCAATGGTGAGTTTTCCAGATCCAGTCACTGGACCTTCGATTTTTATGCTTTCAGCCTCAATAGTGGAATTAACAATATTGGCCGGTCCCATAGCTTTAATAGAATTTGCAGTAATCGCGGGAGCATTAATAGTCATCGGTCCCATTGATTTAATTGAATCATATTCACCAGATTCTGAAATAACTGCTGGTCCGATTTTATTTATTGAGTTTGCCATTTTTTTCACCTTTAATTATTTGTTTGTTCTCCATTTTTCTTATCTTTTAATTCATGAAGTAAGTTTTTACCGAGTTTGGTAATTAAATATCTTTTTTGACCCTGTTTTTCTTGAATAATCAATTTTCTTTCGTTGAGCATATTTAACTCTTCTAAAAGGTCATTCTGGGGAATATTGCTGGTAATACTGATTTCATCGAGAGCTAAAATTTTATTTTCTAAGATGCTTAATATTTCTTTAACGTGTGCAATATCGTCAATATTTGGAAAGTGTTCTGAACTTTCTGTTTGCCTGTCAAATTTCAAATTGGCTCCAGGTTGAACTCTAATTCTTGCGGATCTTGGAGTAAAATCAAAATCGAATGAATTAGCAAAAGTTTCAATACCCGAAAGTGCATTCTGTACTGTCTCATTAATGAAGTTACCTAAATTACTAAAATCAAAGTCAAAATCAAAATCAAAACCTCTATCATAATCATAATTATAGCTTCGTCTCATAGCTGGCCTAAAAGTTCTTCTCATTTGTTTTTTTAAATCATCTGCTAAGCCATATAAATCATTAAAGATGTTAAAAGCTTTTTTTATAGAGTCTCTTGTGTCAACACTTTGCAAATCATCTGATTTGTCCTTTAAATCTTCAAGTTCGTCTCTTAACTGATTAATAGCATTTTCTAAATTTTTCAATCTATCTAATATTTGTCCTATATCATCCATTTTTAATCACCATTTTTCGTTTGTTGTTACAAACTGCATGTTGGTTATGTTAACATGTTATCAAGGAGTATATAAACATTTCGACACATTAAGTGGTGACATGGAAAGACAAGAAAAGGCTTTATTAAAAAAAAGGATGTAAAAATTCTTAAGGATAAGAAAGAAATTTATATTAATAATAAGTAAGTTGGAAAAGAGGAACTTGCAAAAACAAACAGCAAGGAAAAGAAGAAAATGATTAGCGTATAAAATATTCTATAACTAATTATAACTCTAAAAATAAATTGATCGGTGGTTTTATAATGATATCTCCAACAGTGATATTTCAGAGATATATAGTACAAGCCAACATTAAAAATTATTGTAAAGGGTAAAATAAGTAATAATAAAA
>DAHXPE010000115.1 GCA_027364495.1 Candidatus Heimdallarchaeota archaeon
GAATTGTTTGTGAATAGTAAATTAAATGATACGCAATAAGGTATTTATTGGTAGATACAAATACATTAAAATGATTTTTATGAAGTCTAATCTTGAAATAGCTCAAGAAGCTAAAATTCGTCCAATAATGGAAATTGCTCAATCAATAGGTCTTACAAAAGATGATATTAACTTATATGGTGAATACATTGCTAAGATCTCAATGAATAAAGACCGTAAGGAAGAACTATTAGCTAAGCCAAAAGGTAAATATATTTTAGTTACTGCTACTAGCCCAACACCTGCTGGGGAAGGTAAAACCACAACAGCCATAGGATTAACTCAAGGGCTTGCCCAGCTAGGTTTTAAATCTTTAGTTACATTAAGACAACCATCATTAGGTCCAGTGTTTGGTATTAAAGGTGGGGCAACAGGTGCTGGTTATTCCCAGGTCTTACCTATGGAACAGATAAATTTAGGTTTTACAGGAGATTTTAATAAAATAGAATCCGCGCATAATTTATTATCTGCAATGCTTGATAATCACATCTTTCGGGGAAATAAATTAGAGTTTGACATTACAACTATCCAATGGCGTAGAGTTATGGATATGAATGATCGAGCACTTCGAGAGATTGTTATTGGTCTTGGTGATCCTTCTTTAAACGGGGTAACTAGATCAAGTGGCTTTGACATTACTGCAGCATCTGAAATAATGGCTTTAGTTGCCTTAGCAAAGGACCTACCTGATCTACGAAAGAAATTAGGGCAGATAATATTAGGAAGAGACAAAAATGGCAATTTAATTAGAGCAGAACAACTAAAAGCAGCAGGAGCTATGGCTGCATTATTGAGAGATGCATTGAAACCAAACTTAGTTCAAACGATTGAGGGACAGCCCTGCATTATTCATACTGGTCCATTTGGTAATATAGCTCATGGTTGTTCATCAATAGTTGCTGATCAATTAGCCATCCATTTAGCTGATTTTGTTGTTACAGAAGCTGGTTTTGGTAGTGATTTAGGTGCTGAAAAGTTCTTTGATATTAAGTGCCGTCAATCAGGCATGTTTCCAAATGCTGCAGTTCTAGTGACTACTATTAAAGCACTTAAAATACATGGTGGAATGCCCTATGACAAGGAAAAATTACAACAGGAGAATTTACAGGCTTTGAAAGATGGTCTAGGAAATCTAGAAAAGCATATCTCAAATGTCTTAGCATTTGGCGTACCAGTCATAGTAGCCCTTAATAAATTTCCAACCGATACTGATGCAGAGATAAATATGGTCAGAAAGGTTATACCTTATACAGGAGCCTCAGGTTTTGCTGTTAGTACATGTGTTGTTGATGGTGGTAAAGGAGCTGTTGACTTAGCCAATGAAGTTTTAAAAGTAATAGAAAATAATCCTGAACCAAAACCTAAATTTATTTACGAACTGGATAGGCCCATTGAGAAAAAAATGGAAATAATGGCTCAAATAATATACGGAGCATTAGGAGTGAAAATTTCTTCTAAAGCACAGAAAAAAATTGAATTACTTAATAAAGACGGCTTTTCAAATCTACCAATTTGCATGGCAAAAACTCATCTTTCCTTATCAGGGGAACCTGAATTGAAAGGTGTTCCAACAAATTTTTGGATTGAAATTGAAGATGTTCGTATTAATGCAGGTGCTGGATTTATTTATCCTATTGTTGGATCAATGCTAACCATGCCTGGGCTAGGACCTGTACCAAATGCAGAAAATATTGATATCGATGAAAATGGAGTCATTTCAGGTCTTTTTTAAAAGATTTTTCATATTTAATTAACAATTCTTATTGAATTAACATTTATTCCTTTTCCAATTTGACCAATTTTCGGTTTCAAGCCAAAATTGTTTATATGAAATAATTCTTATTCTTTTTAAATGAGTATTAAAGGATTTTTTCGTTTTTATTTATAATTAAATCATTACAATTATTGGTATTTCTCTTTATTTTGCTCAAGGCGTTTTAAACCTCAATACAGTTTTTATACACATAATTTAGTCAATAACATTAAAAGATTTGATGATTTATTTGGAAAAACTAAATACAATGAGCACAATAGCTTCAAGAGCTCCTTTATCGATTCTTCTTTTTATTGGAATTCTTTCAGTTTTTTATGCTGAAGTAAATTCGGGTTCATACCCTCTTTGGTTTTCTAATCCATGGGGTTTGCTTATTGTTTTTTGGCTGTATTTTGCACATTTATTATTTTACGTCAATATCGCTTTAAGAACAAAAAGAGTTTCATTAACACAACTTTATCTCTTGGGCTGTCTTGTGGGTTTGTATGAAGGACCTATTACAAAAGTACTCTGGCATGGTTATCCAGGTCAAACTGCTAGTACTTTTTTTCTTGGCTTTGAAGTTTTTGAATTCATGATGCTTGTTTTTTTCTGGCATCCTATTTTTTCTTTTCTCTTACCAATAGTTTTTTTTGAATTGCTTTCATTAAAGTATTTTCAGGACAATCAAATGTCCTCATGGTTACAAAATACTATCTTTTTTAGCAAACCACGACTAGCTAAATTTTTATTACTAGCTATTGCCTTTATTGGGGCAACTTTTCTCAGTGTTAATGGTCATTTCAATTTACCAATAATTCTTTTTTCCGGAATCATTAACGTTGGTTTGTTAACTCTTCTCCGATGGCATAATACGAAAACCCATAAGCTTAAAGGTATTCAATCATTATATTTATCAAATAAATGGTTTGGTATAGTTATTATTTATCTAATCTTACTGTATACTCTTACGTTTATATTTTTAGCGCCTGAATACATTCCTCAGACAATAACATTAGTATTAACAGGTCTAATTTATATATTTATATTTATAATATTTTTACTAAGTCCAGTTAACAAGAAATTTGAACATTACTCAATTTCTCCTCTTGATTATAACAAATTAATACAGTATTCATGGATTCTTTGGCTAGTATTTTTAGTAATGTTTACGTTTATTGCAGGAACTATTTCAGTGGAATTAATTTTACTTTATCTGTTCCTCTTAGTTTTTGGAACGATTTTATTTATTACTCGAATATTGAAAATACTATATATTCAAATTAGACATAGCAATATTGATGTTAATTAAAAACTGCCAAACAACCTGAGCTTCACCAAAACCTATAGCTTTTCTAATTCATCTTTTTCATCAAATTTAAATCTCGATGCAAATGATTCCAAATCTACTACAGTTTCCTTCATTTCTTTTCATCCTTCATAAATGTAGAGTCAACCATTTTTCTTTTATACTCTGAAAATCTCTCTTATTACTATTTGATGGTTTAAAAAAAAATTGGAACCCAAAGAACAGGTTGAAATGCTACAAAGAAAACTTTATTAACATTCACCATGGTTAAGTTTTTGGTTCTTTACATGGTAAGTTATGAATGGTATAAAATTTTTGACAGAAAAAAAGCAGATATCTTTCCATCACAGGAAATTACCTGTCAAATTGTTGATAATAAATGTATTGTGCTCATGAAACTCGATGGATCATTTTATGTTCTCGATAATTATTGTCCTCATAAAGGAGGTCCATTAGCTGGAGGGAGTTTTGATAAAGATGGTTTTTTGGTTTGTCCTTGGCATCATTATCAATATGATCCCAAAACAGGTAGTTCACCACCTGGGTTTGATGATCCACCAGTTAAACATTATAAAACTGAATTACGGGATGATGGATTATATGTATCCTTTCCATCCAAGGATTAATCTATTTAGTAATTCCAAGCAAAAAATCATTGATATATTGACCACGAAAAGCCATAGACTTCATACCACCACCTTCTTTAAACTGCTTATCTTCTCCAACAATTCCTAACTCATCTTTAAGTTTTCCAATAAGTTCATCTTTGCCAATAATATCAGAATATTCAGTTGATAGTACAAATTTGACCTGATCAAAATTATTTTTTTGAATGTATTCAAATAACCATTCATGAGCTCCTTGATCACGCCAATAT
>DAHXPE010000503.1 GCA_027364495.1 Candidatus Heimdallarchaeota archaeon
ATAAACCGATTATTACAGCTGCTATCCTTAGAGGATCCCAACTGTCGTTAATATGTAATTCACCGTTATTTGTCAAAAAATACTTTTGTAGTCTCATTATTTAGAAATCCAGTTTTTAATTTTTAAAGAAATTGATATGAAAAAAAAATAAATAAATATTTATATGAAATTTGCTTGTTTTGCCTTATTTAAATAATTTTTTCAATAACAAATCGAATGATTTCTAAATAATGAGACTACAAAAGTATTTTTTGACAAATAACGGTGAATTACATATTAACGACAGTTGGGATCCTCTAAGGATAGCAGCTGTAATAATCGGTTTATTTGGGCTTTCATTGTCATTGATTGGAATTATTATTATCCTTTTCCATGATAATCTACATAATTTTTTTGATTTTACTTTAACACCATATTCAGAAATTATTCCAACATTATTTCTAGCTTTAACAATGGGATTGTTTATTTATTCACTTGAATCAAGCTTGATTTATTGGAAAAAGTCAATTAAATCTAAAATCCAAGAATCTTCTGAAAAGGCATATAGCCTTTTATTGTCGTATGGATCAGTTATTGGGATTATGTTGTTTTTAGTCTATGGTATCCTTGCATATCCTTGGCTTTTAGGTAATAGTGATGTTAATTCAATTCTTCACATTGATGGGTTTTATTCGAGAACCTATTTAGCGGGAATGGCTTGTTATGTTGCAATTCATTCATTAGCTTTGATTTACATCGAAGTATATAGGAAAAGAGAAAGAATTTTTTATAAAACTGACAGTAAAAATTTTTTTCAAATGAAATCAAAATTCATTATCATTCCTTTTTCATATAAAAGTAATAGATTAATGGAATCAGAAGTAAGCAAAACTGTTACTTTAGCTATATTTCAAAAAATAAGTGGCTCAAAGATAAAACATATATCGTATAATACTTTTATAGAACAAAATGAATCATCAAACCTTTATATTCTTGCTGGTTATGATCCGATTAAATATAAAATTAATCCATATTGTCGAATATTCAATGGCTCAAAAGAGAATGTTATTACTTTTCTTAAGGAACTGAGTAAGTTTGGTTCCATAAATGTCTATGGATCCAGTGAAATAAGAAATTGTATTCTTATAATGAAGTATTTTTTGTATAAACAAACGATTTTATACGATTAAGCTGAAATTGTTGATATTAAAGTATTTGCAAAACCAGAAAAACTAGTATTTTTGCCAAACAACATCCAGAATTTAATGATAACATGAAATTACTACTCTCTATTCCAGGTGTTGGTCCAGATACAGCTGCTATTGTCTTGGCTGAAATTGTTGATATTAAAGTATTTGCAAAACCAGAAAAACTAGTAAAATGGTCAGGATTAGCTCCTCGAATACTTCAATCTGGTCATAGAAAGAAAATAACAGGTAAAATTCATAAAGGAGGTAACAAACACATGAGACGTTCCCTGACATTAGCATGTACAAATATATATGCCAGAGGTGACGTAACCAATCCTATCCACCTGTTTATTAAAAAGAAATATGAAGAAAAGGATATATATTGGGTAGCAGTGTGTGCTGGTTCAAGAAAACTCCTTTCTATCATTTGATTACTCTTAACATACCAGAAAGAATGGAAACCAGATACGATAACAAAACCAGAGATATATCATCGAATTCAGAAAGCTATACAATCTAAAATCCGGTCATATACGCTTAAAATCAATAATTATCATCAGTTACAGACTGAACTAACTGAGTTGTTAAATATCAATGTTAAGGAATTAGAAAACTCAATATATTATATTGGAAAATTGAATTCTATCTTTAATCTGGTGCTTTAACAGTCTTCAAAGATCACCACTCTTTAAAGATACCCTGGAGATAACACAACACGTAAAGTTTTACAGTTGACTTTCGTTAAGTCAGAGCAGGATCAACATCCACGATTCGTTGCGATTTGTTTCGAAAAGAAAATATAAAAATAAAAGAAA
>DAHXPE010000504.1 GCA_027364495.1 Candidatus Heimdallarchaeota archaeon
TCTTTTAATCGCTCAATCCCTTCAAAAGGATTTGATTGAACAATTTTTTCAATATCTGAAAATGAATATATTAATGTTTCAATTGTAAAACCAAATTCTTTTTCTAACTTGTCTGGGATTTTAGATAAATCTTTTTTGTTACCATCAAATACTATATTACCAGTATTAAGTAAAGTATTAACGTTAGTGAATCCCATGCCTTCGAAACATGTTTTTAATTCTTTCATTGGGACTTTGTTACCACCTCCAACATTTATGCCTCTTAAAAATGCTATAAACTTTGCCATAAAAGTTATTCTTCTTTAAAGTAATGGATTAGTTGCCTTTGCTAATTTAATAACATTTCTTTGTTTTGTTTTGAACATTTTTCCATTTACAAAATTAATTTCTTGAATAACATTTAATAATTTTTCAGCTAATTCAATGTATTGTTGCTCTGTCATACCCTCAGGTAAATAAAGCTCTGAGTTTTCTCCATGACCATTGAATTTTCTCCTCCAAGATAAAGGTGGATTTATTCTTCGTGTCATAAGCCATAATTCTGTACCTGGATAGGCTGTTGCTAAAGAAATGAGTATGTGATCTGGTTGTTCATTTTGTAGAAATTTTATTGTTTCATTTACTGTTTCTTCAGTTTCGCCTGGTAAACCAAAAATCATAAGAGTTTGAACTGGTATTTCAGTCTGTCGAATAATTTTCATAGCCTCATGGACCTTAACAACTGGAACAGTTCTATTATTAGCTTTTAGAACTATATCAGATCCACTTTCGACTCCAAGCATTACTAATAAACAACGTGCTTGTTCAAACTTTTTGAGCATTTCAAGGGTCATTCTGTCAGGTCTTGTCTCACAAGACCAAGTTAAAGATTGTAACTTAGGATTAGTAATGATACAATCACAGATGTCCATAGCTCGTTTTATATTGACCGAAAATGTTGCATCTTCAAAGCAAATGAAATTATACCCTAAAGAAGCTATTTGTTCGAGTTCTCTTTCAACATAATCTACTGAATGAAAACGTACACTATATCCCCAAAAATTAGTAGCAGAACAGTAAGCACAGGCATAGGGGCAACCACGTGATGTAGTTATAGACATTATTTGATATTTATCTTTGTCAAATAATTCACGAGCTGGAAAAGGAAGTAAATCCATTTCTTCTTTAGGAACGGGTTGGGTATCTAAAGTTTGTTGTAAGAACCCTAATTCATCAAGCCAAGCAATTCCTGGAATGTGCCTGAGATCATCATAATTTTTTGGTCTATTTTCAAAAAATTCGTTTAGAGAAATATCAGCTTCACTTCGAAAAACAACGTCAACTCCAGCATTAAGAACTTCTTCGGGACAGTAGGTTGCATGAACGCCACCCATGATAACTAAAGGTCGAATAGGTTCTTGCATCGTTTTGATAGACTTTAGAAATTTGACTACTCTTGAATAAGATGGGCTTGTAGCTGAAATACCTACAATATCAGGTTTTAGTTGAAATAATTGATTTCTGCCCATTTGAAATTTTTGTTCATCCCAAATGACTATATTATTAGTATATTGCTTTAGATAAGAAGCAATATAGCCCAATCCAAGAGGAAATGTATCAGTACCTGTGTAATGTAGACTGGGGTGGACTAGCAATATCTTAGGATTTTGTTTTTGAAGCTTTTTAAATGGAATAGACACAATAAACTATCGAAAATTATGAATACAAAAGTTATATTATAGATAAAATAGCATTATTTTCAAAGAATTCAACCGTATTGTCAAAAAGCCGTTAAAAATTGGAAGATAAAGCAATTAAAATAGTATGCCACCAAATAATATTGGAAAAAACAAAAATTTTTCAGTAGCTAAAATGAAAGTTAAATAACTAAGTAGGATAATAGGTACTATATAGGATTTAATTGATTCATACTATTTCTGACCATAATTTTTTCAATATTAATTTTTGAAAGTTTTATAGTTGGTTTTTTATAAAAAAAGAAGCATGTATTGCTAAACCTACTCTTCTGGGATGAACAGAATCATGTCCATCAAAAGTTACACTATCAGGGTCTAAATATAGGTTTGTCAATCCTTTTAAAATTGCTGGTAACTGCTAAAATAATTTCTAAAATCCCTTTTTATTTCAAAGCCAAATGTTACGATAATAGCTGATTAATTATTGTTTTCATAGACTACATCGACGCCACTAATATTAGTGCTTTTTTTTTAATCACTCAATTCGGATTTCTTTTCGTTGAATATATTGAATAGAAATCACCTCTTTTTCTTGTATTGAAAAAGAATGAATATTAAAGTTATCCAAAGGTATTATTTCCAGTATTTTTATTGTTATTTATTAAATCGATTTATTTTCTAGAATTATTTCATCAATCATTTCTAATGCTTTTTCTGGATGATTTTTTTTCTTAGGTTTTGCTTTGAATGATTTTTTTAAGTTCATAATTATATAATTAAGAAAAGTAA
This sequence comes from Candidatus Heimdallarchaeota archaeon, assembly GCA_027364495.1. The sequence goes on from DAHXPE010000504.1 coordinate 2,466, forward strand.
ATTGTCTTTCTCTTTTTTGTGTATTGTCAATAAATTTTTTGTATTTAAA
>DAHXPE010000128.1 GCA_027364495.1 Candidatus Heimdallarchaeota archaeon
TTTTATTAAAATTTTTAACTTGAACCGATTAAAATTGGTAATTTTAATCCATCTTTTATTGCTTTAATAAATTCAGGAATGACATCTTCATATCTCCCAATTATACCAAAATCAGCATGACTAAAAATAGGAGCAGCAGGGTCTTTATTTATAGCAACAACTTTTTTAGAAAACTTCATTCCAGCAAGATGCTGAATAGCTCCGGAGATACCAACGGCGATGTAATATTGAGGTCTTACCGTTTTACCTGTTTGTCCTACCTGGTGGGCATATGAAATGAAGCCAGAATCAACCGCTTTACGCGAAGCTCCTAAGGCAGCTTTATAGCCATTTTCGTTCAGGACATCAACAAGTTGTTGTAATAATGGAAAACCATCTTCTCCGACACCATAACCACCTGATACAACTATATGAGCCTGTAGTAATTCAGAAGAAGCAGCATCTCCAGTTACTTTAGCTCTGTTAGTCTCAATTATTTGTACTTGTAATTCAGATGGTGAAATAGTCACTTTATACTCTTCAATTGTTCCAGTACGACTGTAATCAGGTTCAAGGGGTAACATAGCACCGGGTCTTGCAGTAGCCATTTGAGGGAATGTCCAAGGACCTATAATAGTAGCTAATTTAGATTCACCATAACTTGGTCGAATGAAATGAGCAACTTCTTTAAAATATTGCTTTTTAGTGACACTTTTGAATTCACCGATATCAAATTCGGTACAGTCTGCTGAAAGACCAACCTCTAATCTTGCTGCCAATCTAGGAGCCAAATCTCTTCCTATTGTGGTTGCACCGAATAGAAAAATTTCTGGTTTGTAGTGTTTAACAACCTGATCGAGTGCTTCAGCATAGGCTCGTGTACTAAATTCCGTTAAATCTTTATTATCAACAAATATAACTCTATCAGCACCAAATGCGATTATTTCCTTTGCAACACCTTGGAAATCAACAGTAGAACTATCACCAACTACTACACTGCCTATGGTGGTTCGTAATTTGTCTTTTAGTTTTGTTCCTTCGCCTAAGATTTCTTTTGAAACATCAAGAATTTGACCATCGATTAATTCTGTCCAGGTTAAGATACCTCTATTCTCGCCTCTAAAATCTACTTCTTCTAATTCAAGTTTTTTTCTTGGTTTCTCTTCTTCTGACATCATAATCACCTAACTAGATTCAACTTCTTCTGCTGGAGCATCTTTTGCTGGAGCATCCTTTTTAGCAACCATTTCTTCTAAAGCACTGAAGAAACTTTTGATTTGGCGTTCAGCTGAACCATCAAATTTCTGAAGTTCTCTGGTACTAGTTACATTTTTAACTTTAGAAACAACGGTTGGAGAACCATTTAAGCCAACCTCAGCAGGATTAATACCGCACATATCAGCAGAATAAACCTTCATTTTGGATGCTCTAGCAAGCATTGCACCTTTTAAATATGGTCCACGTGGTGTGTTTCCAGTATTGGTTATAGATAATAAGCATGGAAAAGGTAAATATAATATTTGTGTTCCACGTTCAATCAATCGTTGAACCTTAACCCCATCCTTATAGAGCTCAACTTTTTCTACATAAGTGGCTTGATTGCATTTTAATCGTTCAGCAACCTGAGCAGGTACGTGTGCTGTATCACCATCAACAGACTGGAGACCTGCAAAAAGGATATCATATGGTCTATCACCAGCGTGAGTTTGTATTAGTCTTGCGACTGCTTTTGCTGTAGCCATGGTATCACTGCCTGCTAATTTTCTATCGGAGAGAAGAACAGATTCATCAGCTCCCATTGATATTGCTTCCTTCATTGATTGTTCAAAAAAGGGAGGTCCCATTGAAAAAACAGTTAAGGTGGAACCTGGAACCGAATTTTTAAGTTTAATTGCTTCTTCTAATGCATGTTTACAGTATGGATTTATTTGACTGGCTCCGGATCTATCCATTAAACCATCGGCACCAGCCTTCATTTGTAATGGAACTTGTTTAAGTAACGTGCCAATTTTCAGGGGTTTTTGGGGCATTAATCTCATATCCTTTTTAAAAAAAATCTTAATCAGTAATTTTAAAACAATTAATAAGTTTCAAGTCTTTAAGTATAAATATTTAAAGTTGTTTTAATATTTTAGGATTAATTAAAAAAAAAAATTATTTTTTCTTAAAGTTTCTAGCTTATTCAGCCAGTAAGTTTTGTGATTTAAAACCAGACTGTTCTATGATAGTATAAACCAAGCATTGAAATTAGAGTTAGTAACAATGAAAGATCAAGGACTGCTACCATTAAGTCAAGAAATACTTTCTCAAATCTTCATTTGAGAAATGAAGTATTAGCAAATATATCAAATGGGCTAATGAACTGAGCAATTTACGTGTATTTTTAATTTATATAATCTCGGTTCAGGAACAGCACCTCGAATAAATAATCGTATTTTTTTCGTTTTTATTACATCTTTGGTTTTTAAAAATTCCTAATAAGAATATTATTTACCTTAATTAATAATCAATTTTGTGATCTAACATGGAGCAAAAAATAAAATTTGGAAATTATTATATTATTGATAATGGATATGAAATTACTGATACCAATTTCTATAGTCTTCCTGATTATACGCACCCTTGTCTAATATCCTTTTGGGGATGAGTATTAATAATAGTAGCTCATTATTTTTTTGACTATCGTAAAATTTATATTTTGCCTTCTATGGTAAAGTGCTAAGGTTTACCATTCCGTAGCTTGTGATTTACGGTTAATTAGAGTAAATATTATTCCAGTAAAAATGAGGAAAAAAATTTTTATTTTACAATCTCAAAAAATGAACCATTTGATCCTGAAGAAAATATCTTAAACTTATCTGACTGCATTGTCAAAATATATTATCATAAGGATAGATCTGATGCATTAGAATTAATATCATCCCTTTCTGGAGTTATTACTGATGAGAGCTATATTTACGCGGTAAATGATAGAGAGATTCATTTTATTGATAATGGAGAAGACATAATTTATTCTGATTTTGAATACCTGATGTTTTTTTACGGGAATGCTTTTAAAATTATCGTTTCTAAAGATTTTTTTGATTTTAATAAAGATTTGAAGGGAGTTACCTTAATCGTTACTATCAATGGAGATTTGACTTTTCCACAGCATACAATAGTAATTGAAGTTGATCATCCTGAAAAAAATCTTACCTATAAACAAATATATGGTGATTATTGGCAAAATTAGTAATTTTTCTAACATATAGATTTAAATAAATTTTAATAATATTTTTTAAACGGGAATGATGCAAATTGCACTTTTTAAATTACTTTTCTTAGTAATAATGACAGAATAGAAAAAAAGCTGACCCGTTCTTCAAATTAAAATTTTTAAATCATTTTTAAAACCTTTACAATAACGTATTAGCCTTTTACATGAATAATAACGTCAGTTGAGAGTTTTTATTTTTCTAAATTGAAAAGTAAACTCGGATAAAACCAAAATTTCGATTAATAATAATAATATAATAAAATCAACGGGTATTAAAGGCAATGATAAAACAAAGCCCACTAAAAATACTATCTCAGCCAAGGAAATTATTTTATTGCTAAAATAGGTTTTAAAAAAAAAGACCTCTTCAAGATTAGAAGGAACTTTTAGTAAATGAGGCGTAAAATACGTATTGTGTTTAAATGGAATAATCGGAAGACCCCAATCAAATAAGTCAAATAGGAGATGGTATAATGCACCTAAAAACACCCATAGCAATATAATATGACTCATTAAGCATAAAATAATCAGCCCAAAATAGAACAAAAATGAATGGGTTATGAATTCTCGATGATTGACAATTTTGAAAATCTTCTTTGAGACAAAAAAATCTCCGTCTAAAAGTAAAGACCCTAAAAGAAAGAGAACACCTTCAAATAACGAAAAATTATGAAGAAAAGAAAATAAAAATGCTAATGCAATTGTTGTTGTATGAAGATGACCAGATGGTCTCACGATTAAAGACCTACTTAAATTAATCCTTGCTTTTCAAGAATTCTTCTCTTATAGGAGTAATTATTTTATTCAATTCAGTAGCTATTGCCATTTTAACATCCAAAGGATGAATTTTGTTTTCCTTAAAGGTGGTAGCTAATTCTTCGTAGTTATTAAAAGTAATTGATCCTCCAAATTTGGGTTTTCGTTCGATCACTAATCCGTTGGTTAAACGAGGAAAAACAATATTTTTAGCTATTTGCAATACGGGATTATCTTCTTCCTGTCCTTGTGGACAAAATGCATTTTTTAAACTTGACTTAAGGGTTTCTTCAGAATCTACTACCGAAATATTAGAACCAGGAATGCTTGAGGACATTTTTTTACCAGGACCAAGTAATGATGTTACTAAAGGTGTATGAACACAAATAGGAGCTGGCCAACCAATATCAGGTAATTGTTCCCGAGCTAACATGTGAATTTTTCGCTGTTCTTTTCCAGCCTGAGCAATTTCAACTCCTAAATATTTGATGTCATTAGTTTGCATTAATGGATACATGATCTGAGAAATATGAGCATTATCGATATCCCGAGCTACTTCTTGCATAGATCTTAAACCTCGACTCAGAGTTGTTTTCATAGCTAAACGCATAATATCTTTCCAATATTCAGGTTCCAATTGATAAGATGAACCAACGATGAATTCAGGATTTTTAAGACCTAGCAATTTCATTGTTTTTTTCCAAATACGAACCTGTTCATTAATAAACTCATCATCACCTTTAAGATTAAGTTTAGCATGAAGATCTGCTAGTAAAACCTTTACTTTACAACCAGCCTTTTCTAAATCAATTAATTTGGTTACAGTAACAAAATGACCAAGGTGAAGCGGTCCAGAAGGTTCGTATCCACAATAAGTCGTTGGATTTGAATTAGTTTCTAGTTTTTGACGTAATTCTTCTTCAGTGATTATTTCATCAACGTTTCTTTTAATGAGATCTAATTTTGATTCAATATCCAATTCAAAATCCTCTAAGGTTAATATTATTCTTTTAATTGAATGAAAATAAATGGCTTATAAAATCTAATTAATAAATTTTTTATAAATTAAATTTATATGTTTGAGTACATAAGAAAAAAGGAGGAAAATTAATCTTTAAATGAAAAATACTAAGAAAATTAAAGATTAATTTCATCATTTCTTGAATCTATAATGTTACCACCAAACTATTTTATGCTTTATATATATCTTTGAATCAAAGAGCCAAAGAATTCTTTGATACTCTAAAATTAAAATCATTTTTGTCAGAATAAAAAATCCTATACACTAACTAAATTTTTAAACTCACCTCTTTCAACTTTATTTTAGAAACAAAACAATATTTTCGCTTTTCGAAAAGTTATCATGTAAAATCAAGCTTGAATTAAAATTATATTATTGATTAATAAAAATTAGTTTTTGAGATTAATTATAAGTTAAGAACAGTTAAAAATAATATCAATTGGCTATTCATCAAAGTATTTTACAATATCATATTAATAGGTGGATCAGTTTTTAATTATTATTTATTCTCGCTTTTTTCTTCAACTGGATTTTGGATCTTTACTTTACATTCATTTTTGCAGGACATTAGAAGAGAATAAAACGATTTTATAAATAATTGGAGTAAATATCAGCGACAAATGCAATTTATAGACAAAAAATTAAAGTTTTCATATACAAAAGGTTAATTAGTTATTCATTTGTCTTTCTAGCTTTTTTTTTTTGATCCAGATATTTGGATTTGATAAAGATTGGCTGTTAAATTCTAATCCTGAATTGTATAAAACTATATATTTACACCAATTTACTCCAACTCTTATTGAATTTTCCCTAATTGCTTGTATTTGGTTTCTCTCTCTGATAGCTCCGTTTTTTGTTAGTAAATGGTTTCTTTTTAAATTTATCAATTTTACTGTTTCTTATGACAGCTCTAATAATCATATTCTTTGAGATAAATATAATCATATCAATTTGATTAATCTTATTATACTCATTGGAGTCATTGATCAGTTTTGAAAACAAATTGCAATTTTTTTAGATTTTAAGACTCAATTTGTAAAAAATTATTAATAAAGGACAATATTTGTTTCAATCCTAGAT
>DAHXPE010000130.1 GCA_027364495.1 Candidatus Heimdallarchaeota archaeon
ACCAAAATCTTTCTTGAGTTACTTGTAAGGACTTGGACGTAAATGGAAAGAAAAAAAAAACCAGTAATTGTCAAAAGAAAAGGCCATTCAGTTGCTAATTCTAACGTACCTGTTAAAAAAAGAGCAGATTTCTTCATGAAACTTGTTTTATGTGGGGATGGTGCTGTGGGCAAGACTGCAATTCGTGAGAGATTTTTGGGTCGGGGCTTTAGCAGTTCATATTTGCAAACTATTGGAGCGGATTTTGCTTCCACTGAAAAAGCCGTAGAAGTAGATAATAATCAATATTCTCTAAATTATCAAATTTGGGATCTTGCTGGGCAAACTGAGTTTGGAACTGTTCGTAAAACTTATTATGAAGGCTGTTTTGGTTCATTAATGGTATTTGATATTACTAGACCAGCTAGTTTTGAGAATTTACCTGCTTGGATTAATGAACTTTGGGAAAATTCAGGAAGAGGAAAAGTCCCTATTGTTCTTCTGGGAAATAAATCAGATTTGAAGGATAAATTCCCAGAGCATATAACGGAAAAACAAATAAATCAGTATGTTAGTGATTTAAACGTCGCATTAGGAGAAGATAAATTTTTTGTTGAATACTTAGAGACATCAGCACTAACTGGACAGAATATAGAGAGAGCTTTTGATACCATTGGAAAACAAGTAGTCAGTTGGATAAAAGCAAATAAATCATAAGTCTGAGAAGTTGATAACAGTGTCAAAAGATGAAATAAAGAATTTGTTACTAGATGGCAGGCCAAATACAGTAGTGAAATCTTATCGTAAAGACTCGATACCTTATATATTAAAATATATTGAAGATCAAGATACTGTTTTACAAAAAAATGCAATTGAGGCATTTGGTATCGCAGGTAAACGAATAGGTGTTTCTAAAAAAGATGTGGAATCTTTTATAAAAGCTCTTGATAAAATAAATCCACAATTCCGTGAAGAAACAGCAGCAGCAATTTCTGAAACAGGAGATATTGCAATATTACAGTTAATTAGTTTATTATCTGACAAAAAAATGAAACCTGAAAAAAAACAATTGATTTTATCATTAATTGACACCATAGGTGAATCAAAAGTTGTAGAATCTCTTTTGGGAGAAAAAATAACAAATCCATCTGAGGCAACTCTCCATGAATTACTCTTGAGAACTCAAACATCATTATTAGAAAAGAGTAAAATATCAACCTATGATCCAAACATCGATTATTCAGCTCAACTTTCTGATTTTAAAAAACTCTTAGAATCTATGTTCTCATCAAAAGATAATTATGATATTTTAAGAGCATTAGATGCTTGTGCTCATTTTCCGACTATTGCAACAGAATTTTCAGGAACTGTGGCATCAGTAATTGGTAGAAATCAGGAAATAACGATAAAAGCATTAGAAACATTAGGTGAATTAAGGAATGCTGCATCAATTGGTATTTTAACAAAACAGCTTCAAGAGGGAATTCCAACTGAAATTAGAATTGCCGCAACCAATGCAATTGGATCAATTGGCGATGAGAAAGGTGTCGAACCGATTATTAAATATGTTCTTAATACTCAAGATGAGTTCTTAAGACAAGCTGCTGTAAATGCACTTGGAAAAATCGGTGAACCTGCTGCTAGTGAATTGGTTAGCCTTCTTTCAAACGAGTTATTTAAAAATGAGGTTGAAATAGCCCTTAAAAGAATTGGTGAACCTGCCGTAAAATATCTAAGAAGGGCTATGGCAGATAATAATAAAATGATTCGTAAAAATGCTAGCGATTTAGCAAAAATGATCTTAACAACAAAATATGGTGTAGGAGGAACTGTTTTAAAACTTATTGAATTACTAAATGATCGTGAACAAGCTGTACGCGATCAAGTTATAGACACAATTATTAACATGGGAGACCCAGGTCTCGAAAATGTTATCAGGTCAATGGTTTCACATGATTCCAATATTAGGGAAAATTCCATTGAAATTCTAAAGAGGTTCGCTTTTTTAAATATTCAATTAGTTGTGGAAGAATCCATTAAAAAGAATTTAATTGCTGGGACAGAATTATTATTTCTGCTGGGAATTTTCTCATCAGAAGACGAAATTTTAGATTATGTCTATAAACAACTAGAAACGATAAATGAAAATCCAGAATATAATAATGCTGTAAAACAGGCTGTTTTGGACAATATTTTCATATATAATGATCTTTTTCTAGAAAAAGACGAAAATTTACTCTTTAATATGGCTCAAATATGTGGCTATTTAGGTAAGCCTGCAATTGAATATTTAATGAATTTTCTTTCTGAAAAGAATGATGATGTTAAAGAGGTTGCTCTTAAATCTTTAGGATTTATCGGTTCTGATTCCCATGTTGCAATAGATCTTATTTTACCTTTTTCAAAAGATAAAAATCCTACTTTACGAAAAGTATGTATCAAAACTTTGGGTTTAATTGGTGATCCGGCCGGAGTTTCTGAAATTCTTCATGCTATGATTGATGTTGATGAAGATGTACAAAATGTTGCTCAAGAGGCATTAGACAAAATTGGTATTAGTAGCATTCCAACCTTGATAGATATGCTTGGAAAAGAACCACCTAACGACAGACTAATCGAATATATTGCAAATCAAGATTACACTACTGTTCGCTCAGCAATAATAATTCGTCTGACTAATGATAATCCTAATTTCCAGAATGCAGCTATAAAGTTAATAATTAGGTTAGCAAATAAATATGAAGATTTTAAAGACTATTTATTGACTGAGGTTCGATTATCACCAAATGAAAATGTCCATATAATAGGTGTGAGAAGTTTTGGAGCATTAAAATATGATCCAGCTTTACCAATTTTGATTGATGAATTATTAAAAGAAAGTAAAAAGCTAAATCAAGCATGTATGGATGCAATTTATTTAGGTTACGGTGAAAATTTTGCAAGATTCTGTCTTAAGGAAATTGAGCATGGTGGTCCAGAAATACGAAAGGTATCTGTTGAATTTTTAAAATCTGTTGATTCTCAATACACTATTATACCATTAATTGAAAGCTTATCAACTAGTCCTCAAAAAGCAGTGTCAGTAGATATCTTGAAAAAAATAGGTGACAAAAGCATAAGTAATAAATTGAATGCAGTTGATAATCCAGTAAAATACAAGAAAATTCTGCAAAATGAACCCGAATTATCAAAAATCGTTGAAAAATTAACAATTTAGACTTTAAAAAGGAAGAGGGATCTGCAAATTTTCATTTTTATTCATATTCTCTAAAAATTCAACTGGATTGCCAAGATTATTTCTCCAATCTTGATACCGACCCTGAGTAATAGCCATTTTTTCTAATACAGGTCCTAACGAACTATCACCAATTGACAGAATAGTTTGAATAATAGACCAATTTAAAGAACCAATATGAAGTGAGCCATAATTTTTGAGCTCATGCTTAATCAAAGAAATATTTTTCTCTGTTTCATTAACCCAATCAGAAGTTATTTTAAAATCATGAAAAGGAGTTTGTCGTTTAGGAATAAAAGGACTTACAGTTAAATTAAGATTTTGTTTGGGAAACCATTGACTAATTTTTTTCCCAAAATTTATAGTATTGAGAATTTCATCACCTGTTTGTCCTGGTAAACCAATAATTAAATACATTTTAAGATTTGAGATTCCTTTTTCCTTTGCTTCTTGAGCAAAAGTAAAAAATGTATCATTAGCTATCTTTTTACCGACATTATATCGAAACTCATCTGAACCGACTTCAGGGGCGATTGTCAAAGTTTTTTGACCAGCACGAACAACTTCAAAAATAACATCTCGATCAGAATCAGCTCTAATGGAAGGAATTGAAAAAGATAAATGGTTATCATTTAAAAAACTTAAATAATCAGCCAAACTGTAGTAATCACCAACACCCGATCCTATTAATGTTAAATGATTTGTGCCCGTCTTTTTTGACCCTTCAATACTTATCTGCTTTAAATTTTCAAGAGACCGTTCTCGAAGAGGCTTAGATTGGCCTCCTTTACTAAGTCTGCCAATTAAACAGAATTTACAACCCCTACCACAACCTCGGTTAGGCTCAATTAAATATCCACCAAGAACTTGACTTTCTTTCCAATTGGAATCATCAGTATTCCTAACTTGGGCTGTCGGAATAAATGCATCATCATAATTAATAGTTCGTGCATAAATAACCGATACTGGTGGATCCTCTGGCAAATAAAATCCATCGACGTTTTTCAATGGGCTAATATTATGATCATAAAGACAATCGAGTAATTTTTGAGTTATTGGTTCAACCTCACCTAAAACAACAACATCTAGAAAATCTGAGAGAATTAATGGATTTGTTGTTACAGCAGGTCCTCCAGCAACAATGATAGGATCTTTAACATTATCTCGATCCTTACGATAAAGTGGAATGCCTCCTTGAAGTAACATTCGTAAAAAATTGATATAATCTAATTCAAACTGAATTGTAACAGCTAGAACATCAAAACTTTTCAATGGACTACCAGTTTCAACTGACTTTGGTCCTTCTAAGTCATTTTCAGGTTGAAAAATACGTTCAACATAAACTCTTTCATCTAGATTCCAGAGGGAATAAATAATTTTCAAAGCAAGGTTTGCCATTCCAATTCTATATTTATTAGGAAAAATCAATCCAATTCGCAAATCTGAACTGTGAATGGACTTAATATAATAATTTATTTCATTTTGAAGAATATTTTTATTTTTGAGTGTCTTTTGATTTGAAATTTTCTGCTTCACTAGGTATACTCCAATAT
>DAHXPE010000143.1 GCA_027364495.1 Candidatus Heimdallarchaeota archaeon
TATATACATACTTTTATTGTAGTAACCATGTTTTTTTAATCTTTCTTTATTTTGAATGGTTGATTTTGCTAAATAATCACTAGCAGAATTCAACAGTATTATATCGAACATTTTATTAAACAAGAACTTCAAAGAGTTAATATAATAAAACCTATTCAGTTTACTAGTAACCTGTTTTCCGTTTGCTTAAAATCAGGAACTTTATCTTATGTCTGAAGAAATTTCTAAAGTTAATATTGTTCTGTTTAAAGGAGCTCATTGTGCCGCATGTCACGTTGTAGAACCTATTTTACGTCAAATTATTGCTTCCAGCAAAGGTTCTGCTACTCTTACTTTAATTGATACTGATGAGGAACAAGAACTTACTGAAAAATATAATATTAGTACCATTCCAGTTGTTTTTTATAATGATCAGCTTGTTTTGACTGCTGAACAAGCCAGCGAGCTTATTTCTGGTGAATTTGGTAATATGCAGGCAGGAGTTCAAATGGAATTTTCAGGAGGATTTTTTGAACCACAGATGCATGATTCTGGTACTTCAATGATCACCGATAATCTTTCTGGTGATATGTTTTCTACTGGTCAATCTGGTCTTTTTAATCATCTTTTTAACCAACTTATTGCTTCCTCTGTCGAGTCAAATGCTGAAACATTAGAACGTAGACTTAAATTTAATATGTTAGCTATTTCTCAAAAAACTATGACTCCAGAGGCTATTCAGCATTTAACACGTCCTGCTTTAGGTGATTATGTTCATATCGGTATTTTACAATCTATTGTAACTTCTATTCTTGCTATTAATCCTCGATCAAGCGAATTCTTATATCGTGTTGGCCGTGATATGGGTCGTTTTGGTAATGTCCAGTTTCGTTTTCTTCGCCATTATCCAAAAATTTTCGAACATATTGATACTTCCAGTAAGTTCCGTGATATTCTAGAAGGTCTACAGGAACTTTATAGTGCTAATTCTCTTGGTCTTCCTTTATACCTTGCTTCTCGTTCTCTTATTCAACCTATGAATGACACTAAAGCTAAGTTAACACTATATGATTCTGCATTTTGTGCTCAAATGAGTCCTATTGGTCAACCTGTCTGCTTTCTAATCGCTGGTGAAATTTCTGGTCTTATTGAAACGACCTTAGGTGAACAGGTTTCCGTTATTGAAACTCGTTGCTTTGGTCTTGGCGATCCCTATTGCGAATTTACTATTGAATTATTTAAAACCCGTGATTTTTCCTTTATCAGCGAACGACCGTTTCTTAATAAATCTGAAAAAGAAAAATTTCAACGTTGTCTTGATACTATTAGTAAAAACATGTATTCAAGTTCTCTTATCCGTACCATTCTAAGACCTGGTGTTTCAGACCATGTTCACATCTCTGTCCTTCAACAGACCCTAAATGGTATCAAATTTAGTGATCCATTCTTTAGTACATTATTATTTTATGCTGGTCTCCACTACGGAAAACATGGTGCTGATTTTGCTATAATTGATCGTATTATTAAAGAAGAAGGCAATAAACCCTTACCAATGGATTTTGAATCTAGTTTACACATTCTCAAGGCTTTTTTTAATGACCCGGCAACAATTTTGACACGTTGGCAAGGAAATGTTGAATTAGAATTGAAAGATGAAGAAACTGGTCTTTTAAATATTTACGAATCAGCTATTGCCTCTGGCTTGAACATGAAGGGTTCTGATTTTATTTTAGATGTTGATATTGAGACCACTCTCTGTGATTTTACTGCTGGTTTTATCCAGGGTCGTTTATCGCGTATTTGCGATGAAAAAATTAAAGTTACTGAAATTAATTGTTTAAGCATTGGTTCCAAATATTGTCAATTTAAAATTGAGCTTGATTAAACTCTATTTTATATGAGATTTATTTTTAGTTATTCCTCCTTTTTCCTCTTACAATAGCCATTATTACAAACAATGGCAGAAATATAACTAAACCTGCGTATGATAAACTGAATTTTGAACTATTTGAGTTAGTTGAATTACCATTTCCCAGTAAGAAAGTTAATCCTTGTAATGTAAAGGAAGTTCCATTTGACAAAGCAATTGTCACATTGAAATAATATTGTCCTAAAGCAAGATTTTGAAATTCATTGCTGCCAATAACCCAACTTTTAGTTGCACTGTCATAAGGGATATTTCCTGTCGATCCTGAAACTTTTTGATTTGTATTCCAATTGTAAATATTTATTTTTGCTAAACTTATCTCATTGTTTTGTAATATTTGTCCATTAGGTGTTTCTAAAATGAAAGAATAACTGGGATAAAAAGAGCCAGGATTATCAAGCTTAAAATCTAATCTATATGAAAAAAAATTAAGATATAAATTATATCTGCTAAAATAAGTTATAAACATTTGACTGTCTTCTATTTGATTTCCACCTGATGAAGTGCCTGTTAAAGAACTTATAATTAATAATTTAAGTAAATTTTGACTGTTGTTTTCATATTGTACCATAAATGAACCTGATTGATCATTTATTAGAGGTTCCTTCGTAAATTGATAATTTTCATTATTCATTGTCACTACGGTTAGCTGGTATTGTGAATCATTATTTGGTAAATCTGGAAAAAAAGTCACAAGATACGGTTCTAAATCGCTTTTAGGCAATGTATAAAACTGATTACTCCAGTAAGGGAGAATTTGATTTGTAAATTGAGTAGGAACAATTTTTAATTTATTATCTAAATTATACTGACTTGATGATATATTATAGGAAAAATTTTCATATGAATAGGTTTTACTGGTTTGGTCGTTAATAACATTTGTGATAACCCAATCCGAATAAACTTGGTTAAAAGACAAAGAGGAATCTTTGACTGACAATTCGTATTTGATGGCATCTATGCCAGATCTATTTGTAAAATGTACTATATCTCTTATAAAATCTAAACCCAACCTTTGATTCAAATATAAAACAAATAAAAATGATTCTCCATAGCTTTCCAAAGTTTCTCTAAAATATGTTAAAGACTCATCAAAGGCATGAAGAAAATAACCTTGGGTATCTTCTAAATAAGAAATATAACCGCTCTTATAGCCTGCTAAGTTTTCAGCAAAAACTGCTAATCCCTCTTCAAGCCAAAGATCTTCATTCGTATTATAATTATAATGAATTAGATGAAAATATTCATGTGCTAATGTGGGTGCAAGCGCATTGACGTTATTATTTTGATTGTGCATGAAAACACTATTAATATTGATTATTTCTTTATAATTGGAATAGTAGTAAATACTGGATTTATTTATACTTGGTTTATGCATTTGGACAGGCCAAAAATAACCAGTCGTGTAATAGCCTGGATGGAGATTACCTTCAATAAAATCGAAGATTAAGATTATAATTTTATCATTTTGGTTGTATTGTCCAATTTCTATTGGTGTTCCTAATTTTGAATCTGATGGATAAATATTTGTTTCAAACACTTGACCTATTTGTGCTGCAAGACCATTAACATAATCAGAATAATATTTCGAATTCTCATCGACGAATATATACGCGTGTTGGGTTATATTAATAAGACTTGCATTAATTTGATACATTGCTTCAGCCCAATCTCCTTGAGCAAAGGTCTTGCCATCGCCATTATTATCTTTCCCATTATTGGCAAAATAGAGATTTTCAACCCAAAATTTCTGAACTGACCCCATAGTATAGTCATTAGTAAAAGAAGTAGCTTTGTTTAAGGATTGAATTGAAGATGCGGTTTTAAGATTTGTTAAATTATTAATAGCGATTTTTGGATTTGCATCGGTTTTTAGATTAGGAGCAACTTTTGTTGATGCTTTTACGATGTAAGGTAAAATTGACACTTCAGAATTTTGTTTGTTTTGAACGCTTGGTACATTAGGTATACTGGGTGAGTTTGGAGATATTTTCTGGGTTTGAGTTGGAATTAAAGAAGAGGAGCCAGTTGACGGGAAATAACTAGGAGTTAAAAAAATTACTAGAATGATTAGTGAATATAAAATCTTACATTTATGTAACAAGTGGAGCATAATCTAAAAATAATAAATATTTGGTTCTATTTTAATATACCTAATTAGATAAGATTTAGACATAATCAGGTGCTAATTCCTTTAGGAAGACATTATCTTGTTGTTGGTCAGTGTTTTCAGAGTCTTTTTTAAATTTTACTTCCATTTGAACTGATGTCGTACCAAAAGGAACAGGTATTTTTCTGAGAAACGATTCATAATATTTTACCTGGAAAAGCATATTATAGAGAGTAACCATGATGATTGTTGGGAAAGCGAGAATAGCCACTGCGAAAACTGCAATCAAAACTATAGTATCAAGGCTTATATTTTGTACTATAAGAGTAACTAATCCACCAATAGCAAATAAAGGACTTAATTTAGCCTGAATTGCCTTTCCAACAAAAGAATTAGTTTTTGTCCTTGAGTTATAAGATTTTAAATATGTATCAATCAACATCCAAGGAATAGGAATGGTAATTGACATCAAAAGCGGGGACAACACAAAAACAATAATAATTTTAAGTATGTAATTTATTATATTTCCTGATCCGATTTCAGAAGTAAAAAAGGAGTATAATTTTGCATTAGATGTAGAACCAGAAAAGAATGGTAACAAAAATCCCAAAATGAAAGCTGTCACTGCAAGCCAAGCTAAAAGAAGATTAATAAATTTTGAAATGACATTTATTGGTGTTATTCGTAAATTCTCTTCATTAACTTTTTCAAAATAATGAATGTCACCTTTAGTCAGTAATAAATGAGAAATCTTTTTTTCTGTTAATAATTCTCCTAATTTTGGAGCATATTTAATTCCAATCATATACCATAAAGCCATCATAATAAAAGCTGAAATAAGTGAAACAATTATTCCTATTGGATCAAAATGAAATACTGGTACTGGTCCTTCTTTCACGGTTATTTTAAAATTAAATAAATAAAAAGTAAAGAATATTATAATCAATACAGCCGTAAATACAAGTCCTAAATTAGTAAATACTTTAAATGTTGCTCTCTTATATAAATCAATTATACTTAATAGCTTGTTTTTAAACCTCATCATTATCTATCCTTTAATTAACCTATATCGAATATTCAATCATATTCATCGAATTTTAGAGTTGGATTAAAAACTTATTCAAATTTAAGAAAAATTTCCGTTATTCATCATCAAAAAAGTCATTAAATAATCTCAGACAAAGATACCTTCCAAAGTATATTTAAATGGTATTATTTACCTGTGTACTGAATACAGAATAACAATTGGTAATTCGAGGTTGAATGATAGCTATATACCAAATAAACTTTATAACAATCTTTTGTTTTAGCTATTGGTAATTAGGTAAACCTAATTCTTTCAAATCATTTGCAGTTTAGTAAGCCATGATGAGTACCGCTTAGTATTTAGCAAGTTGAAAGAACTTATATAAAGCTCCTTCGCTTCCGTTTACGATTAATTTATAAAAGAATGATTTAATAGCTTAGAATATTACTAAAATAGAACCAACTAAAAAGGGAATAGCTAAAATTTTTAATACTTATTTTAAGAATATAAATTATAGAATTTTTGATATTTATCAAAGGATTGCCAATCGGCAATGTTTTTTAAAAGATCTTTAATGCTTAAAGCTTTGCATAAATGTTAGACAATTTTCCTTTATAGATTTAGAAAATAAAACATATGTTAATCATTGAGATAGTGGACAAAATTATTAGAAACCAAGAATATAATATATAAAAATAAAAATATTGGAAACAGTTCAATAAATAAATGTTAATCGCTGAAAAATAATGCAAAATATTTTTATAAAGAAAAGAAATAAGATATAGACCACTTAAGTTGGTTAATCAAAGCGA
>DAHXPE010000162.1 GCA_027364495.1 Candidatus Heimdallarchaeota archaeon
TGAAGATTTGGCATTTACTGTCCAAATGACTAAATATACTAATCAATATGAAGTTAAGCCACAACATGTAAAAGCAACGGAAAAAGATTATTCCCCCAAGATGTTGATTCTGAAGGTTTTTCTATTTTCTATTTGAAAAAAATTTCCTAGAAATTAAATAAAATCCATAAGATTGACTTTCTTTTGGAGATTGGCAATATCAATTTCAAAAGATTCTAATATCTGAGAGAAAGTTGATTCTACTTGAGATTTATATGAGTTTATATCAAGTATAAAGCCATTAGAGACTTGTTCGACTGATAAAACATCATTTTTACCTTTTAGATAGCTTATAAATTGTCCATGTTTAAGTTTGAAATCTATATTCCCTTTTGATCTAATAAATTGTTCATATTTTTCCGCTGCTTTTACATGTTGTGGCTTAACTTCATATTGATTAGTATATTTAGTCATTTGGACAGTAAATGCCAAATCTTCAACAGAAAAACCTGCTTTGTCTTTTCCAATTACTCTTGATTTATCGATTCTTTCAAAAAGTTCGGAAATAATGCTTTTGAGTTTATCTTTTGCCTTATCAATGTCTTCTGGTTTCTGAATATCTCTTAATACGTTCGTTGCCTGAGTAAAATAGTCTTGTATACATTTTGGAACATTACTCTTTTTACCCAATAAACCTTTGATATCTAATTGATTATTTTTCAAAACTCCAAAATAATTTTTTTTCCTATCCGAGAAAGTAATAAATCTATATTCCTTATCAATTTCTAAAGGTATGCCCAATTCCTTATGACTAAAAGAAATAATCTTATCAATGACTTCCTTTGGCGGAGTTTTAAGAAAAACTGAGTCTGTATCACCATAAAGAACATCAACATTTAAGTCCTCACAATATTTAACTGTTTTTTCAATTAAATGTCTACCAACAGCAGTGGTCGATTCTGCAACTGGCAAGCAATAAAAAGAAAAAAACTCCGCTCCCAATACACCATAAGCTGCATTAATTAAAACTTTTAATGATTTTTCGACAATTTTATAGAAAGCTGCATTTGGATGATCACTTTTTGATTTTGATAATCGTTTAAACCATTCAACTCGGATGTCTTTCAGAAAGCCAATTAATTGGGAAATTATACCAATATACAAGGTACAACTATAATAACGTGTTCCGGGTATGATATTATTGATACATTCGGGATGACCACAATTGATAGTTTCATAACTAAGATTCCTTGAACTAATAATACTTGGATAAAGACTTGCAAAATCTAAAACAGTGACATCGAAATAAATGCCTTTTTGAGGATCAATAACAATTGCACCTTGAAACTTTTTGTCTTTTGAGATAGCTTGAGATGTCGCAGTCATACCTTTATATTCACGAATAGTATTTTTATTTGGAATTAAATAATTTCTTCTTCGATGCTCAAATTGGAAAAAATACTGTAACCATGAAGAAACTTTAGTGTTAACGAGCTCATCCAGCGGTACATGAGTTATTCTGCCTAATAACATCATAATGTTAAAAGTGCTATAATTATCATTAGTTATAAGTTCTAATGTTAGTTTAGAGTCAATCCAATTGTAATAAATTAACTCTTTTCCTGATAAATCCCAAATTGACCCTTCGTAATTATATTTTTGCTTGTTAAGAATAGTTGAGGCAACAGTGTCTAATTTTAAGTCTTTATAGACACCAGAATATGCATATAATTTAATAGCAGGATTCGAAAACCAATCAAATAAATCGATATGAAGTCCAGTCTCGAACCGAGCTACATTTAGCTTAAAGTCATACGAAAGGCAATCTGATTTTAGGTCAAATTTTTTTGCTCGATTCAAAATATAAGGTAAGTCAAATTGGTTTCCGTTATAAGTAATTAAAATAGGAATATTTTCTAATAATTGAAATAATTTTACAAGTAATTCTTGTTCAGTGCCAAATGAATGAATAATTACATTTTGACCTAAAGATTCATGTCTTAAATCTGTCGAATTTAATTCTTTAATTCCATTGTTAAATAAAATAATATCTTCATTCTTAGAGGAATTAATTGCTATACAAGAAATAGGATATTCAGAATCCCCTACTTTTGGAAAAACATTTTTTGGCGATGAAACCTCTATATCAATAGCAAAAAAAGTCAGTTTAGGAACGTCCTCAATGAATAAAGGTAAAAAATCGTCAATTATTTCTGAATATCTTTTATTGGATTTAAAATGATCTAAAATTTCATTTTCTGATTTGGTTTGAGGTATTTGAGATTTTAAAAAAGAGTCTTTATTTAATTTGAACCCTTTATTCGTAATTTCGTAGTGCATACCTGAGATTAATCTTCTATCAAAAATATAATTTAAATGATATCTTATATCTGATTCGAAGGTTTCAATATCCAATGATTGAAATATTCTCCTAATTTTTGGGACATCACCAGGTGTTTGAGTGTAAACTTTTGAAGCTTTTATCTCCTTAAGATATAATCTATCAATAATAACAATTTCTTCAATTTGCGTGATCAAACTTTTATTTTTATTATATTCTGGATGGGTTTCTAAAAATTTTATAGCTGCTTCAGGTGTATATTTGACAATAAAGTATGGTCTATGACCTGTGAAATCATCAACCTGTCTGATTTTATCATTTTCACTATCATAAAAGCCTAGAATTGCTTTATTTGTAGAGGGATTATAATGAGTTGTTAATAACAAATAAGGTGTATTTTCTTTAAGAATAGATTTTATGGTTAGAGCTTTTTCTTTAGATTTCTGACTTGATTTTACCTCTGACTTTAAAATTTTTTTTTCTAGATTATTTGATCTCTCTGAAAGATTATTAGTTTCAATAGGTTGATTTTCTGTTTCTGATCTTTTTTGAATATTTTTTGATTCGTTTTCTTTTTCTTTTATTGGTCTTTTTTTAATTAAATCAGAAGTTTTTTTAATATTCTTAACATTATTGAGGCCAAAAAAGTCATCTAAATTTGTTGATTTTAAATTTTTAGGATTCTTCTTATTAGACATGGTACATCTAAGCGTAAGTCTGTTCTAATTTTCTATTAAATCAATAACAGGAGGTAAAGAATTTTTTACAATGGAAATATCCAAAAATTCTCGATTTTTATCAATAAACATCAATAAGTCTATTCCACAAAAAGTAGTTTTTGAATCTTTTACTTTCAATAATTTCTCGAATGCTTTAAAGCTTAATTTTTTTTGCCCTTCTGATATTCCTTGAAGCCATTTCAAATAGGCCGCGGATAATTGGATTAATCCTTGAAGAAAATTTTTCAAAATTGAATTTGGTTCCAATCTCCACAAATCCTCAAGTGCCTCATGGGCTTCCCAGAAAAAACGGGAATTAAACAAATCAATTGCATATAAATAAAACTCATTACTTTTCCAATTATTTTCAGAAACACGAACTGTAATTTCCTTTGATCTGTTGAAACTATGCCCATTTATATCTGCAACGGGATGAGGAGTTGTACCAGGTATGTGCCTATAACTTGGTAACGCTTTAGTTGTATACCTTTTCGGCGTACTGGAATTAAATTGTCGAAGAAGAAAACTAGTTCTCTCTTTATCATTATTCATTTCTTGCAAGTTTATATTTCCAACATATTAATCAAATAATATAATTTGTTTATATTATCATTTTAATTATTCACTTTTATAATGTGGAAAATTTTTATTTTCATTAGTATTTTATTAAAACAAATTTATTTACCAAAATTTCTAGACAGGTTCAAATGCCCTAATGATACTAAATCAATGAATTATATACGTGACCAAAATGGAAGAAGAATTCCAAAATTCGGAAGATTCTGAAGAGTTTTTATCTCTAAATGTATCTTTTACTGAAAATGATTCTATGATAGGATCATGGTTATCATTAATTCACTTTCCAGATGAAACTAGAGTTTTACTTACAAAACGAGGTAGGAATTTTATATTTCAATCAAAAATTGACAAAAGCCAAATTGATCTTGTCGGCAGGGCTAAATGGAACCAATTTCGTTCAAATACTGAAGTTCCAATTCCACTTGGAATAATAAAAACATTACTAAATAATGATGAAAAAGATTTATTTTTAGCATCATTTTCAGTAATAGGGATTGGTACCCAGAAACTTATTATTCCGGTGAAGTTACCAGTTAAAGTCCCTGGTAGTCCAATCATAAAAATTTTAGCCTTATTCTGTCTTACAAGAAACGTTTTCAATACAGGTAACTTTCAGACAGATAATGAAGCAAAAGCAAGTGCCTTTATAGAATTATTTCATTTTGCATTCGGATTCGAACTTCCCAGTGGAGTTAATAAACGTGGAAATTATATTAGAATTCCATTACAATTAATTCAAGCAATCACAAAATTTTTTACTGGCGAAGAAACATCATCAATTGTCAATTTAGTTACTTCATTGAATCGATTTTCAAAAGAAGATATAATTTCTTTTTTAACAACATGGTTTACATTTTATAGAATTTATCGAAACATTAAACGAACTGATCAATTATTCATTTTCAGAAGAAAAAATGAGACAACAGATGAGATAGCAAATTTATTGCAAAGTTGTGACGTAGAACTCTACCCAGGCACAATTCAAGAGAATGGAAATATAATTTCAGCCTATGTTGTAAAAAATACAGAGAAAAATCATTCTATACTTGATCTTAGCTTTATAAATGGTGAATTTGAAGAAAAACAGGATCAATTATTATTAATAAAAAGAATCGAAACATTAATGGACCAAGTGAAGGTAAAAGACGAAAAAATTGCCGTTTTAAATCAAGAATTAGAGAAATTAAATCAAGAACTTATAAAAGAGCAAGCATCAAAATTAGCTGCATCATACTCAAGGTTTTATTTCGAAACCAAAACTCAAAAACTTGAAGAAAAATTTTTGGAATTAAAGCAGCTAAGAGAAGATTTAGAAACTGAAAATGCAGAACTTAGACGAGTGATTATGAAATCTGGTGTTGGGTCCTTTATTGAAGATAGAACTCAAAAACCAAGACTCACCTATTCAGATTTCAATTTAATAGAATTGACTGAAACTACTCTTAATACCGTTAAAGAGCAAATTATCAAATCTGACAAATATAATTTATCATCTTTCAATGCCTTTGTCAAATATATTAAACAATATACATCGATAAGTAAAGATAATTCATCTCCTTTATTAATCCAAGGAGAGGAAGAGGATGAATTGGTAATTAATGACCAAGAAATTGATCAAAATGAAATTACTTTCGATGATATTAATTCTTCAAACTTTGCTCAATCCAATTTAACAAATCCAAATTTGACTCAAAAATTAATAAAAGCATTAACTGTATTAATGTCTAGAAAAGAAAATTGGATTATTTTATCATTGGCCTTTGATGAAAACAAACTTTTAACTGAATTCGAAATACGAGATTTATTAGATTTGGAACTCAGTGAATCTAGACCATTAATAGCGAATTTGCTAAAAACACGTCAATTAGAATTCGGAAATAAAATGAAAAATGGAGAAACAGGATATTATTTAAGACCAAATCTGATAAAGGAATTACGAAATGAGTTAAACTTGCTACTTAGAAAGAAATCCATGCCCATTGATGTCAAAAGTGAATGGAAAGAAATATTTCAAATATAATATTTTCTGAAAATTAATTTTCTTTTTGAATAATTACAGCATTAATAACTCCACTTTGACCTGGTCTACTAGTGATTTGGGCATCACCAACTGGTGTTTTAATTATAGCACTTGAGGTCATAACTTTACGTCGTGCAAAGTTTCTATCAGCAGGGTTATCAACAACATCAAGAATCTCAACTTTTTGGGTTTTACCATCGGGTGTGGTAACATTAGCAAATTTCTCCTGCATTAAACGAACTTTACGGTTTCCACCACGTGTTCGTATTAATTTGGATTTTGTTTCACCTTGTTTTGTCTCACCAAAATGTCGACCTAATTCAGCTTTTCTTTTTTTACGATTGCTGTGGTATTTACCACCTGTGAATTTACGATTTGATCGGCCATGCCATTGAACCATTGTATAACTACCATAAATGTTTTTATTAGTAAATTGACTAAAAATTTTGTTTCAAAAAAAACAAGCATAAAGAATTTGTTAGTCACTTTATAATTCTAATCTAAATTGTCTATCTAATTATCAATTTAAAAATAATATACACAATTTCCTATGAGTTAAAAGACTTTAAAACACGTTGGTGATGCCCAAATCACTAGTCGACCAGGTCAAAGCGGAGTTATTAATGCTGT
>DAHXPE010000515.1 GCA_027364495.1 Candidatus Heimdallarchaeota archaeon
AGATGATAATAATAGCATTGATGAATATGTAAATACTTTAAGAACAATGATGAAAGATAATGCAGATGATGAAAAATATACAAATGATATGAAAAATTTATTTAATGATGTGAAAAATATTAATGAGTATAATCCAGATGATGAAGATGATGAAGATTTTAAAGATAATAAAAATATTCCATCTGAAAGATAAAAAATATAAAAATTTAATTTGATAGTAATATATAATAGAAATGGAAAAAATCGAACAAAAAATATTATCTATTGATGATGTTAGATATGAAATAAATTATAAGACTAATGGGATGAATCAAGAAATTATAAGAATTAATAAAAAATTTACTGATAATATTTGTGAATTGAATAAAAAATATGACTATTGGTTAAACAATAAAAATTTTGTTCTATATAGTATATCATCAGTAAAAAATTTTTTGAATATTGCATTTTGTCTTTTATTGATAATAATACAGGGTGTTCAAACTTTTTGTCCCAAGTTATTTTTTTTCATAACTTTTTTTGTATTTTATAATTCATCAACAAATTATACTTATTTGAAACCTGAGATTATGAGTATTTATACAAAAAAAAAATCTTGAAATTTCATTGGGTAGAAACTGAATTATAGCCGTTTTAAAAGTCAGTCTCATTTTCATAAAATTTTCATTATTTTCATTGCATATTGCTTTTAAATGTGGTATTCAAATCAAGAAAAAGCACGTTTTTACGATTGGTGGGTAGAATGTGATCGCAACTATGCCAAATTTTCACGTCGAGTACGCAAAGAGAATGGAATCCATGCACATGTTCCCGACCACAAGACAATGCACAAATGGCAGAAAAGGTTCCATGAAGAGGCGAGCTTGCAACGAAAAAAGAAGGCCAGCAACCGATATGTTCGAACTGAAGAAAAAATTGAACAGACAAGACAGATGTTTTCCACAGTTCACAAATTGTCAATTCGTCGAGCTTCTCAAGGACTAGGAGTTTCAGTGGGGACTGTTTTCAATATCCTCAAACAGATCAAGTTTCACCCATATAAACTGCAATTGGTTCAGAAATTGCAACAAACTGATTATCAAACCAGTGTGGATTTTGCTCAGGATATGTTACAACGTTTGGAGGCCGATCCCAACCTGCTGGGAAACTTGTTCTTCGCCGATGAGGCCCACTTTCACCTACACGGTGGAGTGAATCGCCACAATTTTCGTTACTGGAGTGACACCAATCCCCACTGGTATACCGAGGAACCTTTGCATTCCCCAAAAGTCACCGTCTGGTTGGGTATCGGCCTTAGTGGCATCGTTGGACCATTCTTCTGGGAGCGCGACGACACTTTTCCTCTTGAAAAAGGGATCAATTCTCGTTGGTACAAACAAATGCTTGAAAAATACGTAATTCCAGCAATGCAACAACTCGATAATTTCGATAATTTGGTTTTCATGCATGACGGAGCACCGCCTCATCGTGGTTTGCAAGTGAGAAATCTTCTGGACCAAACGTTCCCAGACCGGTGGATAGGATACGGCTCCGACACCAATCCTGCTCCAATTAATTGGCCTCCTCGTCGCCCAGACCTCACTTGGATGGATTATTTTTGTTGGGGCTATCTCAAAAGCAAAGTGTACACCGATCGCCCTTATGAAAATCTCGATGATCTACGCCAAGAAATAATCGCTCAAATTCATCAAATCCCCGAGGAAATAATTGAAAGAGCTGTTCAGGACTTTGTTCGCCGTTTGAGAGTGTGCATAGAAAGAAATGGTTGCAGTGTTGAAACTCGATAAATGATTTTTTTTGAACGTTTATTTGTTATTGAATGTGGAATTTCGAATAAATTTTATGAAAATATAACTGATTTTTAAAACAGCTGTAACTCAGTTTCTACTCAATGAAATTTCTAGATTTTTTTTTTAAACAAATACTCATAATCTCAAGTTTCAAATAAGTTGTAACTTGTTAATAAATTATAAAATACAAAAAAAGTTATGAAAAAAAATAACTTGGGACAAAAAGTTTGAACACCCTGTACTGTTCTTAATCACAAGTTGAAGTGTGTGTGCAACACAAAAGTAATTTTCAATTTCCGGAATTTCATTGCGAAACGTTGCGCGCATATTTGCAGCATTATCTGTTACTGCAGCGTTGATGTCACTATGTTCTAAATCATATAATTCCAATACACTGTTGATCCAATCAGATATATTTAATGCTGAATGGCTTTCAGGAAAATAAGAGAATGCTAAAAGTTTTTTTTGAACCATAAAATTTTTATCAATAAAAAAAGCTAGTAATCCTCCAAAAGGTTTTTGCAATCTATCGGTCCACATGTCAATTACAAAAGTTAGTTTGTTTCCTAATTTAATTTCGTCCAAGAGAATCATCTTTATTGATGACACTAAATTTTTTTTATATTGATCCAATTTCCTTTTTAGATCATGTCTGTTTGGAGGATTATATGATGGCTTTAAAGTACGAATGAGATCGCAAAACGCTTGATCTTCAACAATACTAAGTGGACGAAGTCCGTGTACTACAAATTCTATGACCGTTTTATCAAAAAACTCTTATTGGTTGGGAGGTAACTGGACCATTTGATTGTTCTTTTTCTCTTCATTAATAAAAAATAAATGGGACACTTCTGAATGCTATTTTAGATGATTAATCAGGTTAGTTGTTGAATTTGACCAGTGAAAGAAGAAGTCATTACAGTAATAACAAAATATTTGATCAAGTTTTTCTGTACTCTTCCTTAGAAAATTGCAAACAAGGGAATGGGATCCTTTTGGAACAACAAGTGTTTCCTTTCGAACTTGGGTTATATTGTCGAAATTTATTGATGGAATTTCTTGGTGATTTTCTTGTTGTTTATATTCTCCACTTGTTCTCGTCCTTTTTTGTTTCTTCTTAATTATATCTTGTGCGTCATTATCGTCTTCAAAATTTGTAGATTGAAAACTAAGTAACTGCTATAGGATAAATTTTATTCATAAAATAAATAATTTAAATTTAATAAAAGTTATAATGGTGTGTACATCATCACTATGCTTTGCTTCTCCACATAATGTTCTGGTGTACTCAATAAGTTCTTCATCATTATTAGTAAATGAAGCAAGACAGTGTTCCGCAAATAAGCAATCTGAAAAATCTTGAAATTTTGTAATTTTAAATGCACTCAATGTTAGTTTTTAATTATAATTTTGTTGTTAAAATCAATAAATTCGAAGTATTGCATAACTTCAATGATATATATACTGTAAAATCTCATCTCTAGATCGTAAATATTTTATATTGTTATCAAACATAACTTCAAACTTATTGCTTACGTAATAAAATTAACATAATATATATTTAAAATTCCATATATATTGGTTGAGATCATTAAATCGCTTTGAAGCTTTTTTTTAACCTTTGAAAATGTTATTTTGAAAAAATTGACCAATAATCCCTTGTATGAGGTTAATTTGCATTTTTTTATTTGTTTTTTACAAACATGAAGAAAACAATTTAAGGGTGTTCGAACTCGTATTTTTTTGTGAATATTTCAAGATAGGAAAAAATACAGTGAATAATGAAGAGTATTCTTAGTGCAAGAATAATAATTGAATGCGACAAAAATAATTCTAACTTCGGAACTAGAACAAGTGTGAAAAATAAGTAGATTTTCTTTTTTCTTTTCTTAAAGTTTAAATTCTTTTATCTCAAAAATTTCAAAACGGCAACGTCGTGTATTTCAATGCAATTTGTTTGTATTTAGTAAAAAAAATAAATCACAAAAAACAACGAAAGGTGAATTGAATGTGGTGGTGAATAATTTAAAAAAAAAAATTGATCAAAATAACTTTCTTCTTAAAGAAAAATTTATT
>DAHXPE010000516.1 GCA_027364495.1 Candidatus Heimdallarchaeota archaeon
TTTTTTTAAAAACTCTTTTGTTAATATTTATTCATATATCTTCTTTTTGGTCTTATTTTATATATCAGATCTTAATTTGGATTACTTAATTCATTGTCAAATTTTTTTGCGTAATATAGTTTCAACTACCTTTAAAGTTTCTAGTGTCTGCTCTTCATTTATCATTGGAACCTTATTTTGTATTATACATTCGTTAAAGTGCTGGATCATTGTTTTATAGGAATCATTGGCTTGAGTGGTTTCTTGCAGTACACTGTTGGAAGCAATTTTTTTGATTCTTATTTGTCCAGCATCTTGGCTTATTATATTTGAAACTTCGATTGCTCCAGTTGTTCCAGCTATATTTAAGTAATTACTAAAAAATTGGAAGCTAGCCGTTATAGTGACAATAATATTTTCTTTATATTTCAATTGGAAATAGATTGATCTATCCACATCATTATGGTCCTTTCTTGTCATGGTGCTACTCATAACTTCCTCTGGATAAGCATTGAGCAAATAGTTGCAGAGATTTATACCATATACACCCAAGTCATATAATGCTCCTCCTCCTGCCTCTTGTTTCAGTCTGTAATTATTTGTTTTTGTGAATTCTTCCTCTAACATGTGTGAAAAATTGAAGTCCATGTATTTTATTTCTCCTACTGTGTTATCTTTTAACAAATTCTTTATTTTGTCTATTTTAGGATCAAACCTGTACATGAAAGCTTCCATGATTTGTACCCCTTCGTTTTTACAGGAGGAAAATATTTCTACAGCTTCCTGTGAAGTCAAAGCAAACGGTTTTTCACATAAGATATGTTTATGTTGTTTAGCTGCTTCCAGTGCCCATTTTTTATGAATATGATTAGGTAATGGTATATATATGGCTTTTGGACAATTCCAGTTGGCTATACAGAAATATTCGTCGCCTTGTTAATAAACCCAAGTGTGCCATTACCCTTGGGTCCTATGGAACGAATTTTATTCGCCTTAAGCCTTGGAGCTATTAGATACTCGTCAAAAATGATTTACTTGGCAATCCCAGCCCATATAATTATTAATCTTCATAATTATTTATTTGTTGCTGGAAACGCTTCTGCAGAAATAATAACTATTTCCTATTTTATTTTACTTGTGGTAATAGGAATACTGATTTATGCCAGTGAGTTCATAAAAAAGAGAAGTGCCCAAAAAACAAACGGTATTAAAGCAATTTAAAAATTTTAAAGAGTAATAATTGAAACTATCGTTGAACCGCTGGATGAATTCTTAATAAGAAGTGAACATTTTTTAAATCGTTTTTCAAAATCTATTTTCAGCCGAAAACGAACATAATCGCGTAACACCGTTCCACCTTTAAAACCATGAATAATTTCAAAGATAGAATAACCTTGCTTGAAATACCCTTCTAAACAATCAAAAAGTTCAGTTTTAGCTTCAATAAATCTAAATCCATGAAGATCAATAACTATTGTATCATTTAATATCATCAAATCATCTGCACTTCAAAAGAAGAATTAAAATTTAAATGAATTTGTAATTTTAGAATTTAATCGTAGTAATCATCTTCCTCCTCATATCCCTCATCTTCTTCAAATTCATCATCATCGTCATCATCATCGAAGCTGTCATCATCATTTGATTCGTTATCGTCATCATCATCATTAAAATCGTCATCTTTGCTATCAACTAATAAAAGTTGGTAGATATCCAAAAGTAACAAAGATTCCGAGAATTCATAGTTGAGAATTGTCATAATAACTCAATTTTCGTATAAGCAAAGGTATTTTTATTTATTTTTAAAATACAAGATTAAATTTATACCTAGTTTTAAGTCAGAAAACAAAAATAATAAATGGATAGCTAAAGTAAAAACAAAAATAAAAAGTA
Organism: Candidatus Heimdallarchaeota archaeon; assembly: GCA_027364495.1. Next base: position 1,873 of record DAHXPE010000516.1, read on the forward strand.
ATTCAATAAAGGAGAAGAAAAAATAAATGAAAGTTACATGGGGAATACTGGGATTTGCAAATATAACAAAAAAAATCATTCCAACAATTCAAGATTCAGAAAATGGAAAATTACTAGCAATAAGTAGTAGAAGTAGAGAAAAGGCAAAATTTTGCGCACAAGAATATAAAATACCCAAATATTACGATACTTACCAAGAATTATTATT
>DAHXPE010000519.1 GCA_027364495.1 Candidatus Heimdallarchaeota archaeon
AAATACTTGCACACCTTCAGGATGGCTTGGCCAGATCTCAGCTGATTCACGCATTTCAATTTCGCTTTTTCTACCAAGAACAGTATCAGAATTATATTTTAATAAGGAAGTACAAATATAAAGTGGAACATGCAATTCTCTGGCAGAAAGGGCAAGTAAACGTGAACCAATTTTGTTTAAGGCAACACCTTCAACAGTTACAGCATCAGCTCCTGTCAATATGACATCAACATCAAATTTATCCATTGCCCACCACATAGCAGAATCAACAACATGAATGACATCAATGTTTTTTTCACGAAGTTTTTTGACAGTTGTTCTTCCTTGAAAGAGAGGTCTGGTCTCTGTGTTTACAACTCGAAAATTTTTACCTAATTCTTTTGCCCGCCACAGAATTTCATCAACAAAACTTGAATGACAGTGAGTCATGACTGTACTATTGTCTAGAACCAATTCTGCCCCAACTGTGGCTGCTTTTTTCTTAGATTCATACAAAATTTTTCTGTATTTTGCTCCAGCTTCAATACTAGCTGAATAACCATGTAATCTTATTTGATCCAATATGAAATTTAGCCCATTAGCTAACGCTGGTTCTGTTATTCTAACATTCTTTACTTCTTTTGCACGTTCAACTAAATGATTGATATAATCTGATTCGGATGAAAAGCAAGAATAAATCTCATTTGAATAAAGAGAAAAAGCCTGAATACCTTCCAATGCTACATTCGTCGCTCCTTGAATGTTCAGGTTTTTAATTTCATCGAGAACAGGTTTCAAATCCTTATTATATATTGCCATAATGGAATTATCCATTAAATTACCTCTGATTTACATATAAAGTTGTATTTGAATTTTTATTGATTATAAAAACTCTTAGAATTTCAAATTTAAAATGAAAAGTAATTAATTTTTTCCATAACATTCAAAGAAAGTTTCAGAATTTGTACTATTGCTCTTGAATTGATTCATAGATTATGAATTGAGCTGTATTTGCTCTATTAAATCTATTATCAGACTCAAAAACATGATTAATTTTACTATCACATTAAAAACTCAGTTGCAGGATTAAAAATACCTTGGACAAAAAAATAGAAGAATATTTACTATCTTATCTATTTAAAAGATTTGAATTAGATGCTAAGGTTGGTTTTGATACCAATACAAGATCAATAATCATTAAGGATTATAAAATAGAAGTTCCAGAAATTGAACGAAATGCAGTATCCAAGGAAATTGAGTTATTTAGCATTAACATACCATATTACAGGTATAATAACGAAATAAGCATCATAGGACTCAATAAAGATAGAAAACTGACGTATGATTTATTAGGAGAAATTTATGATCATTTAACATTAGTCTTTGAAAAAGATGGAGGCATTATTTCAAACTCAGAATTAATTTTTTATCCTGTCTTAGATATAAAGATCTACAAGTTTTTTCAACAATTACAAGAATTCGTACCAATAAAATACAAATTATTTGACTCCAAGCAGTTTCTAGTAGGGGTAAGTCATGACATAGATCGTACTGGTGACAGTTACAAGTATAGAATAATAACTTATTTTTTCCAAACATTAAAACAAAAAAGACCATTGTTATTTTTAAAGGGTCTTTTTGGTACAAATGAAGAAACAAATTTTGAATACATAATTGAAAAAGAAAAGGAATTTGAAACAAATTCCACATGGTTTATCCTAACTCGTTATGGTCTAAAGCTGAATGCTGATTATCATATCAAGGATAAAGAGTTTCAAAAAGCATTAAAAACGCTACGATCAAATAATAAAGAAATAGGGATTCATATTCCTTATATGGATCTTGAATTAGGCGAAATAAAAAAAGAATTTGCTAAAATAACTTCAGCTGAAAAAATGGGAATGAGAATGCATCATTTAAGAGGTGAGTATGAAGAGCTAATCTCAACCTTAAATGAAGCAGATATTCTTTATGATAGTACTTTTGGCCTTAATGAACGTATGGCGTACCGATTCGGGACATCAATTCCTTTTCATCCAATTGTAAATAATGAAGTACTAGAAAATATTTATGAGATTCCTTTAAATATCATGGATTTACAAATAACAGATGCTTCTAAATACAGTGAACAGTTGCAAAAGTTATTTACCATTTTAAAAGAAGTGAAGGGTGTCTGTATAATCAATTGGCATAACAACAGATTTAATAAAACTAAATATGGAAATATTTGGATAGATACATTCAATATTACATTAGAAGAAAGCTCAAAGGCAAACGGACGATTAACGAATATAGCTGCAATAATCAATTATTTTAGATAAATGAAATTTAAGGAGTTAAATTGAAAATTTCTTTAAAATCAGGTAGCATCAGTTTAAAATAATTAAACATTTTTTAGTAAGGCGTTTACTACATGGTCTCAGTACGAAGAATGATCTTTCCAGGATTTTTACCTTCATTCCTCAAAATAAGATATTATCGATGGTTAAAAGGATATAAAATTGGAAAAGGATCAAAAATATCGTTTTTTTCATATATAACTTGCCCAAAAGTAGATATAGGAACACATTGCAGGATTGGTCCTTTCACTTTTGTTGAAGCAAGTCACGAAATTAAATTCGGGAATTATATTTCAATTAGTATGCTGACAAACATAAGAACTGGATCAATTTTTGTTGATAATGATACTGAAATAATGGACCATGTCAGGATTGGAGGTATCCATACTCAAAATTCTAAAATTACTATTGGAAAACGAGTAGGAATTTTTCCTTATGCATATATTAATCCATCACATGAAATAATCTTAGAGGATGGAGTAGGAATAGGTGGCTCTAGTCATTTGTTTACACACGGAGCATGGATGTCGAAGTACGATGGTTATCCAGTCAAATACGCACCAATTACATTGAAAAAAAATGTATGGTTGGGTTGGAGAGTAACTATCCTTCCTGGTGTTACGGTAGGTGAGAATTCAATACTTCAAGCAGACACACTTGTAGCAAAAAATGTTCCTGAAAATTCAATTGTTACCGGTAATCCTGCCAAAGTAAGGAGTTTATATGTATTTAAATATTCGATGGAAAAAAAATACCAAATGATTCAAGACATCATGAAAGATTTTGTTGAATACATGAATTACCTTGGAATACAGGGCAGTTATAAATTTTCAGAAAATTATAGTATAGTTGAATTCAAAACCAAGAAAAATAAACCTTATTTTGACATCCTTATATGGCATTCTGACGATATAACCAATATTAATACCGTTCTTCTGGAAATGAAGAAAAAAACCAAAAATATTGATGTGATAGTATTTGCTTCTGAAGTTTATTCTAAAATAGATTCTTCTCTAAAAAATAAAGAAGTTAGTTATTTTGATTTAGAGCAAAAGATTTTGCATGGAGAGTTGACTGAACATACAAGTGATGTCAGGATGTTTTTGCAAAGATCAGGTATTACATTTGATTACTTCGAATAGAAGAAAAAAGAAAAAATTGTGAATTACTAAGTTTATTGAGATGGATGTTTATATTTACCAACACCCTGGTAAATAAATCCAAATTTTTCCATTTCGGATCTTTTAAAGACGTTACGTCCATCAATAATAATAGGAGAACTTTTCATTAAAGATTTAACTTTATTGAAATCTAATTTGAAATAATCATCGTGCTTGGTAATTAATATAATAGCATCTGCATCTTTAATAGCTTCATAAACGTCCTTCTCGACTTTATAACCGTTAAATTCTGTGACATAGGGATCATGAAGCGCTAATTTGCAATGAAAGACCTCTAAATCTTCGACAATTGTTAAAGCAGGACTGTTTCGGATATCACCAGAATTTTCAAGGAATGAAACTCCTAATATGGTTATTTTAGAAGAATTTAATTTTTTATTGACAAAGTTGAGTGATTCTTCACATAAATCAGAAACGTAGTGAGGCATATAATCATTAATGTCACGGGCATCGCTTAGGATTTTAGGCTGATATTTACCGCGAGTGCCATAAGCAAGAAGCCAAGAATCTTTTGGAATACAATGACCACCAACACCAGCGCCAGGTAATAACATCTGTCTACCAGGAACTTTGTTGACATATTCACGTAATTCAAAAACATCAAGATCCAAACTATGAGCTAAAAGTGCAATTTCATTCGCAAAAGCGATTTGAACATCTCTATAAGCATTTTCAGTGGTTTTAACCATTTCAGCCATAAGATTAGAAGTAATATCAATCGAACCTTGAGTAATTTGTTGGTACAATTCTTTTGTACGTTTAGCACATTCAGGAGTGACTCCACCGACTACACGATCGAGAGTCTCGATATTTTTAAGTAAACGGCCAGGCATAACACGTTCTGGCGCATGAGAATAGTTAAAATCTTTCCCAGCCTTTAAATTAGATCCAGATTCTAATATAGGAATAATAAGTGTATCAGATGTAGTAGGTGCAAGAGTAGACTCTACAATTAATAAGGCACCTTTTTTAATAAAAGGAGCTACCGATTCAAGAGCATTACGAAGAGCAAAATAAAGAGGACGTTTTCTTCTGAGATCAAAAGGAGTTTCAACAGCAAAAATGATAACATCCATCTCCTTACAGACACTATAATCATTAGTTGCTTTTAATTTTCCAGATTTGACAACAGAAGCTAATAATTCAGGTAAACGGGGTTCACTTCCAAATAAAGGATTCATACCTTTTTTGATCGCATCAACTTTTCGAGAATCAATATCAATACCTGTAACGTCATGGCCAACTTCAGCAAACTTAGCTGCAACAGCTGTGCCTACATGACCAATTCCTATGATTGCGATTTTCATCTTAAAACCACAATTGCAATTTTTTATTTAAATTGAAAAATTGACTCTTTTTACTTATATCAAAAATTGAAATTAAATCTATAATATTTTAAAACTAAAAGAGAAAAAATATATGATATAAAGAAAATAAAAATTAAAGAATTAGTAATTTGAATTATAAGAGAAGAAATTGAAACTAAACTATTAAAAAAAATGAATCTAAAAGGCATATTTAAAACATAAGATAAACTAGAAATAAGTTTAAAATTGCTGGTAAAAAATAAAAAAAATAAAATAATTAGTAAATTTACTACCATTAAATTATCATGAACTAGTATATTAAAAAAAAACGAAAATAAAATAAGAATTAAATGCTCATTTCTGTAATTCAAATTACTAATTCTTTAATTTTTATTTTC
>DAHXPE010000240.1 GCA_027364495.1 Candidatus Heimdallarchaeota archaeon
TTGTAGAAATTGATTTTGAGATTCTGTTCTTGAATCCATTAGGATTATTGAATTAGTTTCTTTATATTTAAAAGAAGATTTACTAATTTGAGATCGTACTGCGTTCACAAAGGTTTGCCTGCCGATAAATATATTTTTTGCCGGCGGCTAAAAACGTTTCGATAGCTGCAGTGATTTTTGTCGAAAACTAGTTAAACACTTACTATTTTTTTAATTTTGAGATATCTAGAATGAAAAAATAATCACTTTTAAAAGGTTATTTTTAGGGAAATCAAGAAAAAGAAAAAAGGCTTTTTTTGAAAATTTTACCCATAGCCTTAGTTACTTGATATTTTGAAATAAATTAATAGTTCTAAATCTTAGCGTAATTATTGATGAGAGAAGAAGGAAAGGTTAAATAGTTTCTAAAATAATTTAGGAAGGCTGAGAATTTAAAAAATTGGATTTTTCTATTCTTTGAACATCATTTGCTTTTTTTAAGAGACTAATATCAGGTGTTAAATAATTTAATTCAATTTTTTTTATTAGACTTGTCATTTCATCATTTATTGGTGTTTTTATACCTAGTTCTTTTCCTAATTTTGAAACATAACCGTTTAAATAATCTATTTCAGTTTTTTTACCTTTTTTAAGATCTTGAAGCATTGAAGGAAAAACTGTTGCATAACTTTTTGCTATTTGTTTAATAAAAAGTAATTGAATACATTTTTTTAAAAAACGGAGTCTGTTCATCTGAATAAAGCATGTAAGGATCAATTTTTATTTTTTCAAGTTTTATACCTAATTTATCAGCCACATCAATCGTTTCCCTATATATTGAGAAAAAAATATCCCTACAATAACCAATTTTGAGTAGTTGGCCTAAATACTTTCCTGAAATGGCTGTAATCGCATTTATTGAGCAATTAATAGCTAGTTTCGACCAATAAATTCCTTCCATATTTTGAGAAACATCACAAGAGGTTATTTTGGATAAAATTTCTCTGACATTTTCTAAACTACTATTTGCTACTCTGGAACGGTTTTTACCTATTATTATTTGTTCGGATTTACTTAATGAATAGACTCCTGGAGAAAGCATTATCGAATTAAATATAACGCTCGCTATTATCACCTTATTTAAAAAATGATTTTCATATAAAGATTCGACAATACCATTTTGAAATGCTACAACAAATCCACCCGAATTAAGCAAATGTTTCGATTGAGAAATAGCATTTTCTACCTGTGCTGTTTTCATCATGTAAAATATTAAATCAAATTTATCTCGTATAAAACAAGTATTAGTATGGACTTTGCTTGGTTCAATTATAATGGTTTCTTTATTTGATCCTTCAAGTATTCTCAATCCATCTTTTATTAATATTTTTGTAATTGTTTCGTTATTTGTTACCAATGTGCAGTCATAATTCGCTAAAAGCAACTTTCCAGCTATAATTCCTCCTATAGATCCAATTCCAAGAAGTAAAATTTTTTGATGACTTTTCATGCAATGGAATGTACTAACAGGTATTTAAGAACCCGAATTATCATTTTTCAAAAATAAATTCCTTTAACTCAAGAATCTTTCAGAAGATCATAAGAATTTTTAACAATTTAGTCCATAAATCACTATAATTGAATTTCAGAGAGATTTTCGACAGTTGGATTAAGATCTCCCTTTTCAATAAGTTTGATAAGGTTTCTTAATTTATCATTGATTGGTGTAGGGAAATTTACTTCTTTCCCCTTCTTTGACACATATCCATTCAAATAATCAATTTCAGTTGGCCGTCCTCTTTCTATATCTTGTAATGTTGATAATTTAACTAATCCAAACCTTTTACCTACAATTGTTATATAATATCTTTTTATTTTTCTTTTGACAAAATTACTGTTTTTTGGAAGATAAAGCCTGTATGGGTCAGCCACTAATTTTTCTAATTTAATTTGCATTTTTTCAGCAACTTCAATTGTCTCACTATATGCTTCAAGAAATACTAGCTGTGCTTTTTTGATTTTGGTAAATTCACCTAATCTTAGACCTGTTATCCCAGATAAAGCATTGTTAGCACAACTTGTAGCTAATTTAGACCATACAACACCTAAAATATTATTTGAAAGCTCTACTCCAGAAGGACTAACATTTGATAATATTAGCTGTAGCTCATGAAGATTTAAAGTATTAGTTCGGTCTCCAACGAATGTTTTTCCGTTGCTGGTTATCGTATAATAACCTGGTCCTAGCATGCTCGCGCCCCAGACAATAATACACGTTGCAATCTTATTTGGAAATAAATCTGCTATTTCGTCATATACATCTCCATTCTGTACAGTAACTATAATACCGTTTTCTTTCAAAAGAGATTTACTAATAATTTCTTGACCAGATTCTCTTATCGCAGTTGTTTTCACCATGAGAAAAATATAATCAAATTGCTCATTTTCCGGCAACTGTAATTGACAGGTAGCTTTAATTACATCATCATTCAATCTAATACCGTGGACATTAATATAATTACAAATTTCTTCATTTTTTGATATTAATTTGCAATCATAGCCTTTACTAATAAGTTTAAAAGAAAAAACTCCTCCTAACGCTCCAATTCCTACTAAAAGCATTTTTTTATGGTTGATCATAAACAAAAATTCCTAAAGATTTGATTTTAATTAATCCTTATAAATTTCGTTTTTTTCTTTTGTAATAATTTGATTTAAGTTCAATTAAACTTAAATTATGAAGTCTTTGGTAATTTATTATATTTAATTCTAATGTGATATACATGGCTGTTTCTTTTGAAAATGTCACAAAAAATTATTCATTTTTAAAAAATAAAATCCCTGTCATTGAAAACTTAAGTTTTGAAATTGAAAAAGGGGATTTTTTCGTCATCGCTGGGCCATCTGGGAGTGGAAAAACAACAATACTACGAATCATGTCAGGTTTATCTCCAGTAACTTCAGGCGTAGTAAAAGTTGTGAATAATATTTTAACTGAAAATACTCAAGAAGAACTAGCTCTGCTTCGATCAGCCTTCATTGGTATTGTTTTCCAGGATTTTCAGCTTATCCAAACTCTCACATGTTTAGAAAATGTTATGCTCCCCTTAGAACTTGCGGGTGAAACTTCTAAAAAGGCTTATCTTGAGGCTAAAGAGCAATTAACGAAAGTTGGTCTTGAACATCGTCTAAATCATTATCCACTTCAATTATCGGGTGGAGAACAACAACGAGTAGCTTGGGCAAGAGCATTTATGAACCATCCAGATGTTTTGATTGCTGATGAACCAACCGCTAATTTAGACCATAGGACTCAAGAATTTATATTTTCTGAGTTACAGAATTTGAAAAAGAATCCTGAGATAACTGTAATTATTAGCACTCATGAAGCCAGTATTCTGACTTTAGCTACTTGTAAATTAGAATTTAATTTAGATGCAAATAAATTTGTATTTACGAGAATTTCAGAATCACCAAATTAAGATAAAATAGCATCTGAATTCCATAACATAGAATTAAGAGTGAATCACACCTTGACAAGTTTTATCAGTTTTACATTAGATTCTTTTAAGAAAAGAAAGGAATTACTTCATTTATTTTACATTCAGGTTTTTGTTGCCATTATTTTGTATTACATCGTTATACTTTCTGATATTTTAGTTAAAACGTTCTATAAAACATCCATCACTAATATTATTAACTCAGCGGTGTCAAATTTCTGGGGAGCATTTTTTTTCATTTTAACTGTTATTGCTTTGTTATTTACCATTGCCTTTGTTTTATTCACTATAAGATTAATGATTTTTTATCAAACTAAAGATATTTCAGTCATGATAGCTATTGGGGGAATTCTGGAAATAATTGAAAACTTTTATCTTGTTCAATTACTCTTAATGTGCTTGGTATCAAGCGCTATTGGTGTTATTGTAGCATATGTATTAATTCTTGTTATAGTATTTATTTCGGAAATAATATTTCCAATTCGATTTTCTCTTGTGGTTCCATTTCCAGACTATTTTTTGGTTATAATATTTATTTTCTTCTTTTTCTCGACCTACCTAATTTCTGGTAGATTAATTGTTACTACCGTGAAAAAATATCACGAAGATCTAGTGCAAGATAAAATAGATTTCAATGAAGGCAAAGATGATAATATATTAGCACGATTATTTATATGGGGAAGAAAAAAAGCTGATGGTTTCATTGATTTGACTACACGAATAGCAAGACTTAATATTATGCGCCATTCATTTGTATTTCTTATTAGCTTAATTATTAATCTTCTTTATGCATTTTTCTTAGTATCAGTTTTATTTGGAACTGTAATTATCTCAGATACCACCACAAACATTTCAAATAACGGTATTGGTGGAGATAATACAGCAATGATCGTTAATAAAAATTACGCATCGTTTTTTGAGACCGCTTTTCAATTTGATTCTCAAACTAATTCAACAGGAATAAATTTCCAAGCTTCACTATTCAATTATCGTAATTTAATGAGTGTACTACAATCGTTTAATATCACAAATATTGATGATCGAGTAATAATTCCTATGAATATTTATGCTCAAAACCCCTCACAGAATTTTAATCCAAATGAAACATACAATACTCCTAGTGGAGGTGATTTTGGTTCATTAATCAAAGTTACGCCCTATATTGTAGCACTACATCCATCAGTTTCCATTCCAAACTGGAATTACTATGGTGAAAATCCAAAAAATGTCACTGGTGATTCAATATTTGTTGGAGAGCATTTCGCATTCACAACATTTAAAAGCCCAATGAATGGACAACTCTATTTTGAATCTAACCCTACGACTATTTTCACAATAAAATCTATAGTTTTGGATCCATTGTTTAAAGGTGATACAATATATATGGATATTGCAAAATATTTTTCACTCTTTAAGCCAAATCCTTCATTACGAAACGTTATATTTCTTAAAGTCCCCTCAAAAACAATAGTGAATGAATTAAACTCTGCAATTCAAAAAGTAAATCCAGACCTTTCAGTTTATTCTCTTAATCCTGTAATAGCCCATAATGCTAATTTTAATACTTTGATTTCTTTCTTTTTGTTATTTGTTGGAATTCCTTTATTGGCGGTTTACTTTATTCTTAGTGATTCATACAATAAACAAATAATAGAAGAAAGAAAACAACAATTAAATTTGATTAAGGTTCTAGGTGGAAATCTTGAAAAATTTAAATCTGTCATTTTAAAAGAAATAGACGGGTTTACTATTTGGGGGCTGGTTTTAGGATACATCTTTGCAATGTATTTCATTATTGATTTAACAGTTCCTTTTCCATACATAACACTTTATTCAATATTGTTTTCAATGGCCATTTTGATTATCCCATACTATGTTAGCCGAAGACGAAGAATAGGGAAAATCAAAGAAGTTTATCATTCCTATGTTGAAAGCTAAATAGGTTTCATCAAATGGATTCAATTACATTAGAAAAATATCAACAATTACTAGATCATTATGAAAATAAATATACTGACTTTGATTTATTTTTTCAAAATTATGAAGGGCTCTTTGTCTTCAGCAGGCTTGATATTGTTTTTAACGTTCTTAAAACACTTCTAGAAATGAATATAATAAATATTAATCAAAAATTTATTGAAACAGGTTCAGGAGATGGTCGTATAGTAGCATTGGCATCAATTATTGGATTTGAAGTATATGGAATAGAATTAAGTAATGATATGGCTAATATTTCCATAGGTCATATTCAAAAATTAGTTGAAAAAAAAATTCTTATTCATACACCAAAGATTATCCAAGGAGATTTTTTAAAGCAGGAAACCTATGATAAACTGAAATGTCCTTTTCAAGATATTGACATCTTTTTTAATTATTATACCAGTACTGAGCTCCTTGTTTCCAAAGTAATAAAACGAGCAAAAATTGGTGCTATTTTAATATCTGTTAGCCTTAGTAAAAGACCAGTAAAAACAAATTTGCAGATTATTTACTCAACAGACCTTCCTGATCTTAATCATTATTTGTATGTTTATAAAAAGAATCTAATTAATTAGTCTTATTTGAAATTTTATCTTTAACAATTTTAGAAAATGAAATTCCACTGAATTTTGTTTCCCCAATCCATTTTTTCCTTAAAAATTTTATTCTCTGGAAATTTAGATCTTGATCAAAGTTTTTTAATGTTTCTTTAAATTTTTCATTAATAGAGAAATAATATTCGGCAATACCCTCAACAACAGAGGCAATGTCCTTTTTAGATAATTCAATAACTAATTTAGGACCTAACATGGTTTGGAGTTCGAAAGAATATTTCAAATTTTCTTGCTCTTTTAAAATGCGAACTAGCATAAGATGATAAAATTTTGCAAAATCAAGCCCAATGTTTTTAGGATTATCCTTATTAATTTTAATAAGTTCATCAAGCATTGCTTGATCTTCAGGGCCAATAAATGGAATAATTGGATTATCTGGATTAATGGTAGGGAATATTTTAAAAGAATGATCAAGGAATTTATAGATTCTAAGATGTTTTAGAGTCCAATCATCATCATCATAATGCATAAATTCAAGCAATTCATATGATTTTGTATCCAAAAGAACAATTAATCTAAACCAGTTGACGATATAGCTATGGATAAACACAGAATACAAATAGGGACTGTCAAAAGTCTGAAAATATGTTATTAGCAATTTATTAAGAATATTGATACCAATTTCTTTCTCAGCACCTTTTTTATTAAGGAAAGCATAATGTAACGTTGCAAATGTGTAACCAGCTTCCATAGCACCTTTTTTAAAGACCTTGAAAGCAATTTCATTTAATTTAGTTATCATATCCCTATATTCAGCTCTTTCAAATTCCTTTAAGGATACAATATTCTTAGGCGCTTTTACAACTTCAGTTTCACTTAAACTTATCTGGGAAAATTTCGAATGCAATAACTCTAATTCATTTTCTTCCGGCATGAACTACCGTATTCCTTCGACTATTTAATTTATTTCTATAATTCTTTATTGTATTTAAATATTTATTATATCAATCAATTTTCTATATTTAATTTTTTATTTTCATTTTGAAAATGGGATTTAAATTAAAAATTTTGATTATAAGCTTATATTTCGCAGGTATTTTTAAAATTTTTTTTTGACTTTTGATTTAATCAAAAAATCCGACAATATTTATATATCGTTTATAAATTGAATGAATGGTGATTTTTTAAATTTTCGTTGATTTTCTGAAATTTTAATTACTCCATGAATATTTTTCAGTCCATTGGATTTGAATAAAGCCAATTTCACCTTATTATTATTATTAGTGGCTTTGAGATCTAACTTAATCTCCTTTTAATAGGAATTAATGCCAGGACAAATAAAGAAAACAATTGAAAAGCTGGCAATGGCTTTGAACTATTGACTGGCTGGACCATAGATATTTCAAAGAGAATGTCGTAAAAAAGCCAATATTCACCTTTTGAAGTTAGAATAAATGCATCACGTTTTTGGTAATAACTCTGTTCCCAACCAGTTTTCCAATCCCAAGAATCCTTAAAAGTTGTTTCGTTATAATAGCTAGTACCTGATTGATAGGTAGAGGAAAAATCTTGGTGATAAAAATCTCCAGAAATATAGTAATGAAAGCCATTCTGTTTTTTAATTTCATAATCATTAGTTGAATTAGATGATTTATGAGCAAAATTAAAATATGAAAGAAATGATTGAGTTAAATTAGTGGTCGTAAGATTATTATAGTTCAGTTCCAAACTGATGTAGGTTGAATTAACAGATACAACTGTTATATTAAAATGTGTGCCTTGTGCAAACATCACTGTTTTATTTGGAAAATTCACAGGAAAGATTGTATTTGATTGATTATGAAAAGAATTAATTACATATTCGATTGTATCCCCTTTTTTCATGCTATAAGATAAATTTTCTAGCCTAGCACTTGCAAAATTTGTTGTTGAAAAGATAATAAATGCAATTAATATAATTATTTCGACGTGTTTCTTCATTTTACTCACTTTTTAGAGAATTTTCATTTATTTTCTTATTTTTCCTTTTTATAAACATGCTATTTCATGAAAAAAAATCCATTTATATACGAAACTTAATTCCTCCAAATTTTTGAACCAATGCATATTCTTCCAAGGTTTAAAGAAAGCCTTACAAAATAATTATAAATCATCTTTCTCTTCAAAGGTAAACCAAACAAAAGAGAAAGGTCATCAAAATTTCTTTACAAACCTCTAACAAAAGTTGTAATCAACAAGTTAAGTAATAGGTTAACTAATATGCACACTAATATTTTTGAATTTTTTTCATTCAATTATAAATAGCGTTTTTTGTTTAAAAAGAATATAATTTTCGTTCTAAAAGATTAAGACAATAAAGATGATAAATGATGGATTTCGATATCCCAGAAGAATCAGCAACATTACGCCAAACGGTTCGAGAATTTGCTGAAAAGGAAATTAAACCAAAAGCTCAGGAGTTAGATGAAAAAGAGCAATTTTCTCCTGAAATCACCAAAAAAATGGGTAATTTAGGGTTGTTTGGTATTTATTTGCCTGAAGAATATGGAGGTGCCGGAATGAGCTATCTTGATTATGTCATTGCCGTTGAAGAAATCTCCAGAATTGATGGTTCTCAAGGTGCAACCGTGGCCGCTGATAATTCACTTGGCATAGGGCCAATTTATTATTTTGGTTCAGAAGAACAAAAGGAAAAGTACTTACCTAAATTAACGACTGGTGAAAAACTCTGGGCTTTTGGTTTGACTGAACCTGAAGCTGGATCCGACGCTGGTGGTACAAAAACAACTGGTGTGAAAAATGGAGATACTTGGACACTCAACGGTTCTAAAATATTTATAACAAATGCTACACCACCTCATTCATTAGGAGTTACAGTCCAGGCAGTTACAGGAAAAAGGCCTGATGGAAAAAAAAGTTATTCATGCTTCCTGCTTGAACACGGAACAGAAGGATTTTCAGAACAACGAATGAAGGACAAATTCATGTGGAGAGCAAGTTTAACTTCTCAGCTCTTTTTTGATAATGTTAAAGTGCCAGAGTCTACAATTCTTGGTAAAGAAGGTGAAGGATTTCATCAAATGCTCGATACTCTTGATAAAGGACGATTAAGTATTGCTGCAATGGGTCTTGGATGTGCACAAGGTGCTTACGAATTAGGACTTAAATATGCTAAGGAGCGAAAAGTTTTTGGTAAACCTGTTTCTTCTTATCAAGTCAATGCTTTTAAATTAGCTGATATGTATGTAGAGATAGAAGCTGCAAGGAATCTATTATACAAGGCCACTTGGCTATATGATCAGCACCGCAAAGAATATAAAACCTATGCATCTATGGCAAAGCTCTATTGTTCCGAAGTTGCACATCGAGCAGTAAATCATGCTGTCCAATTACATGGCGGTTATGGATTAATGAAAGATTACCAAGTTGAAAGGTTTTACAGAGATCAGAAACTTCTTGAAATCGGAGAAGGAACTTCAGAGGTTCTTAGATTAGTTATTTCACGACATATTGGCTGTTATGAATAAAATTATTGAAATTATCTCTTATAACTGAAAATTAATTAGAAAATTATGAAAGTCCTCGATTTTATCGAAAAGCTCAAATTGTCTTCCATTTCAATAGTTTCTCAAACAACTCTAAATTAGAAACAAAAGGTTTTTAAACTGTTATTTTTTAATTAAAATTATGAATGCAAATGAAATTCTTTATGGTTCTGAAAATATTAACTTTTTAGAAACATCTATGACAAATTGTGTACATTGTGGGTATCCGTTATTTAATTCATATCACACTGCAGCAAAAACTATAATAACGCTTAAAGGAATTATCAGAGCCAAGCATGTGGTCAAAGAATGCACAAATATACAATGTATTTCAAGACGACCAGAAACACGAAATCCGTTCTATTCAGAGGAATTTTTGTCATTAACACTACCGCATTGTTCAATCGGTACCGATATAACATTGTATATAGGATTTCATATGCATATAAAATCACAATCACTCGATGGTGTGCAAAGGGATCTCTTTCACCAGGGAGTTGAAATAAATCGCAGTTCGGTTTATAGACATTATCAAAAGTACCTTGAATTTATGGCAGAGCTATCACAGCAAGATAAAGATGAAATAAAGAAAACAATGGAAAATAATGGAGGATATATCCTTTCAATAGACGCTGTCTACAGTATTGATTCTCCACATCTTCTTGTTTGCAGAGATACACTTTCTCAAAAAGCATTAATGACCAAATTAATTAATTCTGAAAATGATGATGTTGTTATTGAATTATTGTCTGAAGTTAAGGCAATGTTTGGAATTCCAATTGCTATAGTGAGTGATATGGGTAAAGGAATCTCTAAGGGGATTTTAGATGTTTTCCCAGAGGTAAAACACCAATATTGTCATTTCCACTTTTTGAAGAACCTTGGTAAAGATCTATTAGAAGACGAATATCAAATTATTCAACAGAAAAACAATGGCTTTAAAAAAAAAGCAAAAAACTAGTAAAAACCCTTCAAAATAACATAAATAAAGCTAGTAGTAGTCCAACTGAACTGCAAAGTCAAAAAACCAAAGAAACTTTAACACTTCTTCAGGAAGGTTTGGTTACATTTATATCAAAAGTCCCATCTGGATCTGGGTTTCCATATGATTTACCTGCTGTGAATTATTCTCTAAAGGTGTTTGCAAGTAAATTATTCTTTGATGAATTATTAATTAACATCTCTGACAAAATATTAGATACTAAGCTCCTTTCATCACTTCAGAATATTAAAAACGCACTCGATGATTACAATTCTTCAGATATTAAAAAAAATATAGAAGAAATTGAAGTATTGAATGGATATTTTGTTCAATTAAGATTAATATTAGAAAATGAAGATTTCTCATCAGAAGAAATTAAAAATGAAATTGAAACATTCCTCCACCAATTAAAGAACCAACAAAATAAACATCCCACGTTGGAGGTCATACCTACCAGATTAATAAGATACTGGAATAATTTATTTTACTGTTATGATGATAAAC
>DAHXPE010000245.1 GCA_027364495.1 Candidatus Heimdallarchaeota archaeon
AACCTCTGTGCAGTCTTTTTTACAGGCTCAGACTGAGGAGTATTTGTCTGTCCTAGAAAAGTATCGCACTCTATGACTTCTAAACTATTCGTACTTACCTTTAAAAAAAAAACTCACTTACGAAAATTAGAAGAAGTCTAGACTATACGTCTTTTATTTTTTTTATCTTTTTATTAAAAAGGCAATGTTAGTATCGAGATCTTTGATAGAAAAATCGTAATTTCGATCACGAAGTTGTTTTGCAATTTCTCCAACAGACTGGACAAAAATTCTTCGCAGATACTTTGAACAAAGTTTTGTGATCTTTCCTATATGAACAACATTTGTAAATCGCTGAACACAAGGAACAAGACCAGGAATACTAACAAATTTCTTAGTTGACCCAAGGTAGAAGCTTTAGTTAGTTTTTTTTCTGGAAAATGCTTTAATACAAGCCCTTTGCCATTCTTATTCTCGGATTTTTCATTTATTTCAAAGACAGTTCAGTAATAAATGAAGAGACCATTTAATTTTTAAGAAATTGGATTGAATAGTTGTTAAATTACAGTCCTTTAATTGGAAAATTTGTCGAATTCGTAGTTTTGATTCAGTTTGGTTTTGGATGAGGCTACAAGTTTTCTTGTACTTCTCCTCAAATGTGACCGAAGCTTCCTAATAAGGTGCTTTATATAGATCACGATGCCTTGTCTTTGGTTTTTTTTTTTATGTTGTCGCATTTTTAAATTACAAAAGTTTTCCCTTGTTAATGTCGGGATCTATCGTCTTTTTCCACTCGAAATTTTAAAATTCATTTGTTGAAAATTAATTTAGATTCTGATTTAACTTTAAAAAAGAAATTTTTTCTTCAATTTTTCAATCAAAAGTTTTGAAGTATTCAGCAAAACAAAATTTTTAATTATTAATTTTTACAAATAATTTGTTACTTTGATAAGGTTATAATTAGATTTTATTATTTATTATTAAATTTTAGATTATTTTTTGTTAATGGATTGATTAAAATGTCAATTACTACTAATGAATCAAATGAAGATAAATCTGAGAAGTTATTTTTCGCAAAAAAAGACTCACAAAAAAATCCTTTATTATTAACTGCGACCTTTTATTCATTTTTTATAATTATTGTCATAGCTGTATTTTTATCATTTTTTTATTATACTTTTATTCCAAAATATGGTTTTTTTTATTTTTTACTCGTATTTTGGCTTAGTGTTGTTTCTTTTGGAATAACGAAATATGATAATATTTCAAGGTTAATATTAATCTTAATGAGTTTAGCAATTGGTATAGCTTTTATTGGTTTAAGTTTTATCCCCAAAATGCCTTATCTTATAATTTATTATCCAATTCTTATTTTAACCCTTTATACTCTTATTTTTGATAAAAAAACCAATGAATTATTTAAAAATTCTTTTAATAAAAATCTAACTGATTTATATATTATTTTATTTTTGGATTATTCTTATTTAATTATTGATGGTTTTCTGACTCTTCCAGCATATGTAAGCTCAGAAGGAGCACTAACATTAGTCCACTATGGATTTTTTTTATTAATTTTCCTTAACTTAATTTTTGTCCAAAATTTAAATTATAATGCTCGATTATTAATGTTCTTCACAGCGACTATTTTTATTATTTATTCTATATTAACTATTACAATTAACTTTTTTGGAGTTGTAGCAATAGCTGTTAATTTAGTAATGATTTTAGAATTGAAGTTTAATAAAAAAATTCAATCTGAATTTAAAATCGTAGAAAGCGACAATTATTTTTTATATAAAACAATTTATTACCTAGGTCTTCTGTCAGCCTTAATTACTGCCGTGGGTGTTCTTTATCTTTATTCAATCACCCTTGTGTTACTTTATTTAGCTTTAGGAGTTATTCTTGTAGTATTTTATTATATTTGTCTCTATAAGCTAAATCGTTTTTCATTCGTTTGGAGGGATATATTTACTATATTTAATCTTGGTTTACTGATTTTTTCAATCATTTTTTTTCAACGCTTCATTTCAATTACTGCTATATACCTACCTGTTTCATTCATATCCATTTTTGGTCTAAACTTTGATTATCAAACCAAAAGGCTATTTGCTAAAAATAAAACGGTTGTACCAACAGAATCATAAAAATTAGAAATATTTTAGAAATTTAAAGAATTTTTATTTTTTTTTACTTTTTGTATTTATTTTTTCTTTTTACTATTAGAGAATGCTGAAAAATGTTTAGTAAATTTACTAACTAATGTGATGCAAAATCTTCACTAAAATAAAAAAGTGAAAGAAAGAGAAGAAAAATAAGAAATACGTAAAAATAAATGGTAAATAATGTTAAGGAGGTAATAATAGACTTTAAAAAAGTTGCTAATGCAACTTTTCTAAAGACAATTCTTTGGAAGAAATTGCTAAATCAATTTATTTTTTCTTTTTACTATTACAGCTAATGCAACTATACCCACAATCAAAGTAAAGGCAGGGGTACTCTGAGTTGTTGAACTTTTAGTTGCATTATAATTTAAGCTTCTATCTAATGTCAAATATACTCTCCCCTGATGATTATTAAATCCTGGAGCACTGATAAGCAATTGAATTGTTCCATTAATTTTAATTGTTCCAATTGCATAGCCAAATTGGTCTTGCGGGTTTTCTCCTTTATAAATTACACTTGGCTTTCCGTTAAAATTTGGTCCTCCATTATAGACATAAACAGATCCAGGTAAAGTATTATTATCTCCTCCACCAGGAGCACTTATTGCAAAATCATTATAACCATCATGATTCAGATCACCAATATTCGTAATTCTTTTCCCAAATAAATCATTACTTATACCAGAAGTTAATTCATAAGTTGGTTTTGAATAATTATCTTGTTTTCCCCATTGATATATGCCTACATAATTAGGTGTAGAAGAAGCATTTATTTCTGTATAGGGAATTGCTAAATCAGACATATTTGAATTAGAAAAATCGGTAATAGATCCAAGTGTTGAGCCAAAATCGTAGGTATTGTTTGGAGCATTAATTGTTAAATTAGGTAAAATTGGATTTGAAGAATTATCCGTTTTTCTACCATAAAAAATATAGACAAGTCCCTTATCTGTACTGACAGCAATATCTGATAGACCATCGCCATTGAAGTCTCCAGAAGTGATTCTTGCTCCAAAACCATCGTTTGTCAAATTATCTCTTAATATTAAACTTGGTGTTTCCGAAAATCCGTGACCATTACCAAAATAGACATATACAGATCCAAAATCTGGACCTCCACCATGTGGTGTACCTGGAGCACCAACTGCTAGGTCAGGAATACCATCTCCATTAAAATCAGCAACATATACCATGCTTTCTCCTAACCAGTCATAATTAATTGGTGAAACTAGGGTTTCATTTGCTAATAGATTTGACTGTGATGACACCTTCGTTGAATTGCCAAAAAATATATAGATTTTGCCTACATCCCACAATCCATATGAGCCTGTTGCACTAATGACAAAATCTGTTACATTATCTCCGTTGATATCCCCAACGACAACAGAAGCACGACCAAAACACAACAGTAATTTCAGCAAAAAATTTTCAATATGTCAATGGAGTTGCAAACTCTTTTTATGGACAAACCGTTAATGGAATTGGAGATTATAATTTAGACGGTTATCAAGATTTCATTGTCACAGGGAGAATTTATAATCATTATCAAGGTAGAACATGGGTCTATTTTACGGGTCCAAATGGAATCGAAAGTCTAAATGCATCTTTTACCATAACAGGAGAGCCAGATAAAGGAACTGATGGGTTGTGTTTTGGTCGTGCTTCTGTTGTATAATAATATTGTTTTAGCGCTAATCAAAATTTACTATTCTAAATTGTTTATAGCGTTTTTACTTCCACTTTTTTATCTTTGTAATTGTAAAAAATTGAGTCTGAGACATATGAAACCCTTGTGTAGCTGCCATATTATTTCTAATAACAAATCTCAAATAAAAATATGATATTTTTTTCAATTAAAACTTAAACGATACTTAAAAAAAGAATTAATCATTTTTAAACAGAATTGGTCAAAAAGGTAATTTCAATAATCTTTGCTAAAATGGTGCTATTGAAAGGATAAATTCTAATTCTTCTATTGAATTATACAATAGTCTACTTAGTTCAAATTTAAATTGTGGGCCAATTTCAATTTTTTTTGCTAGTGATTTAGCTATTTTACTCATTAAATTGTCAAAAATTAGTTTTATAATATAAATAGGGAATTGTAGATATATTAGTTCATTAGCAACTAACATTATTACACGTTCTTTATCTGATTTTTTAAGGTAAATTCTTGAACTGAAAAATCCAATATCTCCTACTGAAGTAACCAAGGCATTATCCCCAAAATCGGAAATAGTCTTATTTAAATTAATTATATTTTGACCTCTATTGGCATCTTTCAATGCTTCCTCGATAGTCAATTCGTAAATCAAATTTCCTTCTTCTAAAATATAGACATCTAAGAGACCACTTGATTTCAATATTGTTGAAGAAACTTTAATATCACCTAATTGCATTAATATAGTTGAATTTACTTTTCGCATTTCTGATAGTGTCTGTAACCAACTTCTAGCTCCTTCACTTGCTAATTTATCGACTTCAAAGGAAAATTCATCTAATTTTTCTTTTAATTCTAAAAGCTTGTATTTATCTTGAGCTTCATAATAAAAATCATTAAAACCATTAATTAAAATCCATAACAATTCTTCAATAAATTGCCTAGAATCTTGAAGGCTTAAAGACTTAAATGCCGCTTCATCGATTGCCATAATATAGTATATATCTGACTGGTGTTTAAAAAACAATCTCTGATCAAGGATTCCGATATCAGATAGGAATATTTCTAGAGCTGATTCTGAAAAAATATTAATTGCTGTAAGAAAACCAGAAACAGTGGCTGAATCTTTAGTGAAAACTGCTTTTTCTGAATAATTTCTAATTATTAAAGGCGTTCCTATATCAGATATTATATAAATAGCATTAATACCTAATTGTGGTAGTATTGAATCAGTGCTCAAAGCAATATTCTCATTTAAAAAATATATTTTTCTTTAATCAATAGAAATTGTAAATGGTTCTGAACTAATGGTAAATTAAGCACCTAATTTGTGCTATAAATTACTTATTAATTTGGTTATGAAAAATTTTTTCATTTAAAAATTCAGGAAATGTTATTTTTATTATTCGGTCGGTTTTTTTATCAATCAAAACGTTTTTTAAAATAAAATTTTTTATACACCTTGAAATTATTAATTTTGAAAACTAAGTGGAAACAAAATAGAATAAAGATTTGGGCTTTATTTCTTAATTTAAAAGTTATTAACATTCAATTCTGGATACAGTCACATGAGTGAAGAAGAAAAATATAAAAAGCAAGTTTGGATTCTTGAAAACGAGAAAAAAGTATTAATTCAACAGGTTGAAAGGCTAGAAGGAAGGTTACAGGAATATCTTACTTGGTCAGAACAGGTGCAGAAAATATTAGAAGAAAATAAGAATAAAATATCTCAATTAGAGCAAGAAAATAAGAACTTATTTCAAAAGGTTAATCAAGGGACAGTTGCTATGAGTAATAACCTTTTAGATGAAAATTCCATCATGAATAGGAAATTGCAAGATATAGAAGGGCAATTTAGAGATCTGGCAGAGTTAATAAATCCATTGGTTCAATCAAATGTACTTGAAATGGATACGAATCTAAGGAAAAAAGTAGTAAATGTTTTTTCAAAATCAGATAATGATAAGAAAATCATTGCATTATTTGTCCAAAATCCTAAGGATCCTTTAAATTTGACAAAAATAGCAAGTTCAATCGGTTTATCACAAGCAGACTGTTCAGTGATTTTAAAGAGATTAGGTTCTGAAGATTTTGTCAGGGAAATAAGTTCTGGAGTCTATCAGACAGTTGCCTCAATTGGTGATCGAGTCGTATCGACCAGAGACTTAAGTCGTGTATCAACAGAGGCTCTACACGATTATATTATTGAACAAATCAATAGCACCATTGATTCAGCTCGACATGCTTCTTACCTTGATGATTATAGTAACGAGCTTCAAAAAAGAGGAGAAATAAATTTATCACAAAACATCATGGCTATAAAAGGTGATTTGTACATGGCTAAAAGATCAGCTGATTGGATAGTTGACCGAATTGAACAGGCAATAGAAAAAGAAGCAACTATACCGCCAACATCAAGACAGACATCAACTACATCAAGAATGACTTCTTCAAGATCTTTTACAAGTTCATATACCACACCAGAAGTCTCCAGCAGGATGCAATTTCAAAATCCTGGTTTACAAACATCAACTCAATTAGTAAGTATAGATACGAAAGAATGGACCAAACTAAGTAATGCTGATGTTATTGATAACTTGAAATTGCAAATTAGTGACAGAATGGATTATATGGCAGTTATTGAAGGCCTAAATGCATTAAGAGACCATTTATCAAGTTCAGTAAGCGGTCGAGCATTATATCAAATCAATAACCTTATTAATCAGATTAAAAATAAAAAAAGTTTCGATAAAAACGAGGTTCATAATACATTAGTCGATTTAATGACTAAAGTTTAAACCAATTACTTTTATTCCATTTATAACAATTCATAAAGAGATAAGCCTTTAATTACTAAATAATTTTCTTATTAAATTTAAGAATAGTTGATAATTAAAAAGTCTTTATTTTATGGATTTAGCCACCATGAATTGAGGCCTTAATTGACAAATTATCAGAAGAAAATGTTTCAATTACG
>DAHXPE010000250.1 GCA_027364495.1 Candidatus Heimdallarchaeota archaeon
TTTTATCAACTTTTATCTCATATTGCAAATTTTTAATATAACGCATTAGACGTTTAGAAATATAATAGTCATTTAAATCGATAATCCCACGTGGATCAGCGGAATACCATTGAATTGTACCGGTTTTTCCATCCGCCATCGGAAAAATTGCCGATGCATAGCCTTGCAAAAGGGTTTTTGGTGGAATAATCAAAATGGGGTTACCTGATAATATAGTAATTTTTCCTGTTGTAATGTTATCATCAATTAAAAAAATCAATAGCTAATTTTTATTATCATCAAAAGAATTTATAAAATAATGGCTTTTGAGTTTTAAAGATGGTTCGTTTAGCTTCAATTGATATTGGTTCTAATGCCATGCGACTTGAAATAGTCGAGATACCTGAATCACAATTGTTTGATCCTTCGGTTCCAATGGATGAAATTTCGATAACTCCTGTTAATTTTGCTGGCGGTAGTAGAGTTCGTATGCCTATTCGATTAGGTATTGAAGCCTTTCTACAAAATTCTTTTAGCCCTGATAAAATACACGAAGTTTTGTCAGGATTTGAATATTTTAAATTTGAACTTGAGAAAAATAAGGTTGATTTTTACCTAACATCGGCCACATCCGCTTCCAGAGATGCAACTAATGGTTATGAAATTCCAAAAGCAGTATTTGAAAAAAACAATCTAAGATACAGAATTATCGATGGTCGTGAAGAGTCCAGACTACTAAATCTTGGATTATCATCTTTTTATAAAAATAAGAAAATGCGAGATATTCTCATAGATTTAGGTGGTGGTAGTCTTGAAATCAATATTCGGGATTCAGGAACAGTTTATTTTCAGGATTCACTTTCTCTCGGAACTGTTAGATTAATGATTGAAAGCAGAAATAATGAACAAAAGATGGTTGAAATAATTAATCAAAAGCTAAGGAGCCTTAAATCATTCTTTAAAAAGCAAAATTTCATTGAAAAATTCGATTATTATCTAGTTCCAGGTGGTAACGCTGAAGATATTGTTTTAATGGCTAATAGATTTTTTGGTTTTGAATACAACTCATCTGATTCATTGATTAATTTACCTATCAGTTATATTGATAATATTATCGATCTTATCAAACCAGTAGAAAGCAGATACCGCGCATTTAGATTTAATTTAAGAGCTGATCGAGCTGATGTAATATTTCAGGCGGCTACAATTTTTAAAGAGCTTGGTCGTTATGCTGATATGGATATTATGAGTGTTCCTAAGGTGAATTTAAATGATGGAATTATATACGATCTCATTAATAGGATTAGAAGAATGAAAGTCTTAAATTTCGATCCTTATCAAACAGCACTAGCTTTTAAGCAAGAAAAATTTAAATAATAGGCTAATTGATCATTTAATTTAATAGAAGTACATATTAACTTGAAAGAAAATCATATTATCATCATAGAACTAAGCTAATGATAATTAAAAGGTTATATTGAATGGAACATCAAAAAAAAGGCTTTATATTTTTCGATATGGACGAAACTTTAGGTTTTTTTCGTAATTATGATGGATCCATGAATTATAAAGGTTTTCCAGATGGTATTTATCTTCGACCTGGTATTAAAGACCTTTTAAAAACTTTAAAAGAGAATTTTGTCTTATCTGTCACTACGGCAGCAACTAAAAAATATACTCATTTTGTTCTAGAGCAATCAGGTCTACTAGAATGCTTTGATCACATTTTTACAAGAGATCAATTTGTAAAACTTAAAAATAATTCAGAATTTGACAACGAAGCTTCACCTGAAGGTTTTGAAAAACAATATAGTTTGTTAGCTAACCAGATCAATGATAACCTTTTGAATAATGAAGGCATGGTGATTGGTGATAATGACTATGATATTAGCTCTGATATGCCTAGTTTACCTACTTTAATTATTGATTCTCTATTTATGCCAACTGATATTATCTTGGCTATAATAGTTGATTATTTTAACCAAAATGAAATAGATTATAGTGAATTAGGTATTGATGTGAAAAAATACCAGAAAAAACATCCTATTTCTAGAATTGAATCAACCTGTTTTGAGGTTAGGATTCCGGATTCTCTCTATCATTCGCAATTGGAAAAAATAACTATTAAACTGCCAATAATGAGAACTTCTAGTAGAAGAGATATGTCAAAAAACCTTCAGGATCGCATTCGAAGATCCTATAGCCCAGCTTTACAATTAAAAGCAAATAGATATGGTTTAATGTAATTAATTCAATTTTTTTAAGAAAACCTAATAGGGACCATATATTAATATTTTACATATTTGTTTTTAGTATGAGTTTTAGACTTCCAGAACCACTGATAATTGCTAATCAAGCTCATTCTGAATTAAGAAATAAAGTTGTTTAGAGGTATAATATTAAAGATTATGAAAAAAACCAGAACGATAGCTGGTTTAACAAAGATATCTCTTTTTTAGATAATATTTTAAATAAAAAAATTACTTCAGTCAATTCACAAAATACATCAATTTTTATTAATTTTACTTCCGAGTACGTATTACTCATAGGACCAGAATACGGATGAGGAATTAAGTTTGAAAAAACAACCGAAGCAATTTTTCATTATTATCATTTAAAATTAGTATTTACGGACTCATTGAGTTTGTTTATTCCATTAAAAGGGTTCGGATATTTCGTCTTATATGATAAAACTGAACTTATGAAAAATTGTGCTTTCAGAAGAGATAGATCCAAAATTGAAATCTTAG
>DAHXPE010000267.1 GCA_027364495.1 Candidatus Heimdallarchaeota archaeon
TTATTCTTCTCTTGTTTAGTGTATCCTCTACTTCTTGAATGAAAAAGCCTACATAATTTGTATTTATTTGTGAAAGAATTTTGTCGCCTATTTCAAAATTGGAGTTTAATGGGACTAAAAACTCGAATGCTCTCGACTCAAACCAAAATTAAATCGTTTAAATTCCTTTTCATTTAATTAAGAGAGTCGACAAAATTCTTTTATTTAAATTATTGAATAGGAAGAACCTGTATTAATTAGTCCCAATCCTTAACAATTGTCTGGATTTTTTTCAGTCCAGAAATTCAATTCAGGAGTTTTTTCATCTATTTTTACTTCCAGTTCGTCTATTAAATCAATAAAAACAGTATCATCATCTTTCTTTTTCATTCTATCTAGTGTTCCTGATCCACTTAAACCAGATGCTGGAGTTTTCTTTAAGAAGTCCTTTACTTTTACTGGTTTTCCCTGTTCTATTAATTCGTGAAATTTTGGGAAATCTATCCAGGTTGTCCAGATTCCATCAATCTTATATTCTTTCTTTGCAACCATAACTACCCTTGATGATATATGTTCTGAACAAATTTCGTAATCTGGAAGATAATTTACTAATTCTTTTGTAAATTCTATAACTTCTTCATGTAACGGCATATTTTCTCTTTTCAACCTTTCAGTTGATGCTCCTACATACATATATGCTTTAACTTCTATAAAATCTGGATTTCCCTTTTTGATCAACTTTGCGTATTCCTCTGGTTGAATCATATTGATTCCTTTTATCATTGTTAATCGTATACAAGTCCTGTATTCCTTTTCTGACATGTATTCCAGACTTTGGTTTAATCTTTCCCAGAAATCATCAAAAAGTGGTTTATCAACTTCTTTTAGTAATTCCTTTGTTGGTGCATCTAGACTTATGTATAATTGTGTTATGGGATGAAGATTTTTGATTTGCTCCGGATATGTTGCGTTTGTTACCAAAAATGTTGAAATTCCTTGCGAATGAAACTGGTCAATTAGTTCATTTATTTTTGGATAGGATATAGGTTCTCCGGTAAGAGATAATGCCACATGTTTTACTGTTTTTGATTGTCTGTAAGCCGACTGATTGGTCTTTGGATTTCCTTTAAATCCGTTAAGTAATTTATGATGTTCGTGTAAACTTCCGTCAATAATTACTTCTGGTTCATCAATTCCCCATACCCATTCTTTGCTTACTGGAGCTTTGTAGTCCCTCCAACAGAATGTACACCTATTAGCACAGGATATCGAAGGGCTCATTTGCATACATTGATGTGACATTATACCGTAGAATTTTAATTTATAGCATCCTCCTTCAGATCGTAGCATGTTTTTGGTCCAACCACATATTTTTACTGCTGTGTGATTGTACTCTCCAACAAATCTATATTGTTGTTTCTCCAAAACATTTTTTATAAGAGGTGGAGTCTGTATTAACTCCTTATTGACCTCTTTGGAGGATTCAAGTAATTTTTCCATAACTCATATATGAAAATTTCGCTTTAAAAGCTTACATTTTTGTTGGTTATTTTTAATTTCCTTCAATGAATTTCCTATAACTAGTTTCAAAAGTAGCCATTATTCCGGCTATTTTCTCCTCTGGTGGTAAAAAGGTCATTCGTAAGTGGTATGTTTCTGGTAATTGACCAAATCCTGAACCTGGTACAGTCACTATTCCTGCATCCTTTACTAGATGCTCACAAAATCTAAAATCTGGTTCTTTACCTTGATAATCTCTATTAGTTGGTAAATCAAGTTTTGGGAAAAGATACATTGCTCCTCTTGGTCTTGGGCATTCTATACCATCTATTTTATCTAACGCATCAGCAATTATCTGTGATTTCCTCTTTAGACTACTTAAAATGGCACTTTTTTCTGATTGGTACAATTCAAAAGAATCAGATCCTTTTTCAGGTGGTAAAACCATCAAAAAGGTCATTAATTGTCCAGCTGTGTTTGAACACAATCCTATTGACCGAATTTTAAGTAATTGCTCCATTATTTCTTTAGATGAATTTCTAATTTCTACGTATCCTCCTCTAAATCCACATTCACCAATAAAACCTTTTGAAGTACTATGTAAACTAAATAAAGGTATTTTAATACCTTTTTCATTAGCTACTTTTGCAAAAGAATAAAATTTATCTTCTGGATAATAGATATTCTCTTGATAAACCTCATCTGCTATAACTGATAAGTTATGTTTCTCTGCAAAAGTCAATACCATTGCTATGTTTTCTTTACTTAATAATGAGCCTGTTGGATTATTTGGATTTATTACTACTATTAGTCTTGGGCTTATTCCATCATCCACAGCATTTTTATAAGATTCTTCTAGAGAAGATTCATTCAAACTCCAATGTTTTTCTTCATCAAGGTAATACGGAACCTGGTGCCCTCCAAATAGTGTTATATCAGCTGAATACAATGGATATTGTGGTATAGGAATCATTACTCCATCTTTACTTGATCTAATAAAACTTTGTAGAACTAAATCAACTCCTTTACTCGCACCATCAGTCAGAAAAATATTTTCTTTTATTGCCGGAATATTATCTCTTTTTGATATAAAATCAGCAACAGCTTGTCTTACAAACATCATACCAGCACTTAATGAATAAGCTCCCATACCAGACGGGTTATTTTTCATAATAAATCTGGCTTTTTCGACAATATCAGCCGGGTAAACTTTCGTCACCTGAGTATTATTTAATAATACTGGATTGATGACTAAGGAAAGCACATTTCGATAATAAGATATCGCTGGTTGACCTAAAGCTTGAGGATTACCAATATTAAAATAATGCATTTCTCTTCCTTGATTCTCTAGGTTTTGTGCCAGTTCAACTATTGGGCCACGAACAGCATATTCTGCCTTTAACACTTTTGGGTTTAATGATTCCAGTGTGATCATTTAACTAGCGTCCTTATTGATCCTTATTCCTTTAGTAAATAATAAATTGTATACAATTAACAAAATACAATTGTATTCATCTAGTTAATTTCTATATTCTTTTATTTTATTTAATCTTTTATTATTTATCCTAGTCACTTCTAACTTTCTAAAAAGTAAAAAATAAACTACTTTAGGCAGACCTAAACGAAAATATTTTCTATTGATTCAAAAAGGCTAATTCATCTTGTTTTGCTTTCATTCCTGATAAATAAAGTTGAGTTCTAAAATATGTCATTACTTTTTGAATAATATTTTTAAAATGTTTATTCAAAGTAAATTACAAGAATTTAGAACCGGTTAATATTCAATATATATTGCCATTATTCAATTATATTTATATAATAGTTGAATTACTTGATTATTATTGATTATATCAAATAAACGAGGATAGCTTTTAAAATTTAAATAGTTTATTCCATCATTATAAATTTATAAAATAATTAAAAATGAATTATAAATTTGTTCATGTCAGCATTTAACAGTCGAAAGGTTTAATTATGAGTTTAAAGACCGGTTACAAACAAATTGCTTTACCAGTTGATCTGGTAATGGAGATTCAAAAATTTATTGATGCACACCCAGAGCAAGGTTATATGAGTGTACCAGAATTTGTTCGCGAAGCTATCAGAATTTATTTAAAACAAAAACAAAATGCTTAAATCAAATAATTTTTTATTTCCTTATTAATTAATTTTTCACCTCTCTCTTAATTTTATTTTTCTTCTCAATCAAACTACTAATCTCTGATTGCAATTCTTTTCTTTTAAATAAGCATTTATCTGATTAGTTTTTTCTAAACTTATAATAAGAAAACTGTGTTAATTTGAAAACTAATAAAAAGGTTAATAATACTCAAAATAAGTTGTCAAATTATAAAACAATTATAGAAAGGTTATTTGCTTAGACTTTTTTTAATCCAACCATTTCAAGTAGCACAAGTCCTTTCAAAGAATTCCACAACTCAATCAACTGGTTCAATAGA
>DAHXPE010000270.1 GCA_027364495.1 Candidatus Heimdallarchaeota archaeon
GATGGAGATAATGATGAATTTGGTGTCTACACTAACGATTTAATTAAAATTGGATAATTTTTAAAAACCATAAAAGTAATTAAATCATTTTTTAATCCTTATTTGAAATAACATTGGTTGAATTTTCTGATTTTTTGTTGAAGTGGTGGGATAAAAACGATGAAGTTAAAACAAAACGAATGTTTCCTTGGAGAAGGTTAATTCTTGGACATTATTTAGATCTAAATTTTAAATTTGATAGAAATTTTATGATAATTTTGGCAGAAGTTTTACTTCATAGAACTAATGCATCTATAGTCAATAATAATTACATGAGACTTACAGAAAAATATAAATCATTTAATGATATAGTTGACGCTAATGAAATTGAATTGAAAGAAGAATTGAAACCTTTGGGTAATCATAATCAGAAGTATCAAACGATTTACTACATTTCAAAGAATATTGTTGATAATTTTGATAATGATGTTCCGATAGAAAGTGAAAATATTAGGAGCTTATTTAAATCTTTTAAGAGGAAGCAACATTTATACTTAGCCGAAGCTTTTGATTTATATATAAATGAAGCTCATACTATACCAGTTGATACTAATATCGAAAGAATATTCGTTCGAGTTTTTAACATTAAAAGAGATTTTAAGAAAAAACAAGTTCAATATGATCTTGAATTTTGTAATTCCGTTAAAGATTATCTACCTGAGCAAAATGTTATTGAGTTTAATATGGCATTATTAGATTTAGGAGCATTAATATGCAAAAAAAGAAATCCAAAATGTGAAATTTGTCCAGTATCTTCCTTTTGCACTTATTTCTATTCATTAAGTGAAGGTGATGAAAACATTTGAATTGATTTTTCCCTTGTTAAATTGTTTAATGGAAATCCATATGAATTCATTGACTTATCATATCTTTTATATTCCTTTACTATTTCCCAATCAAATTTTAGCATTTCAAGAACCTGGAATTGATCATTGATTATTATAACCATCAAATAGTCAAATTCTTTACTATTAAAGGTTGCACTTTGAAATTTACCAGTTGTATTCGATCTTTCTCTTATCGTTTTTACTCTATATCTTATTCCATTATCAGCTAAGAATTCAAAGTTTTTATTGTTGGATGGCATTCTTTTTATAGATAATTCAGGGAATTTTAAAGACATATAACGTAAAAAAAATGATTTTCCTCTTTCTGCCGGAAAATTTTTTGTATCTACATTTGGTAAATTATTTAATTTATCTTGAACAAAACCAAATAATTCCCACAATTCTTCTGATTCCAACGAATTTATTTCATTTTTGATGCTTTCTAATTCCATCTTTTTCCCTTTTCGTATGAAAATGATTTTCGTAAAAATAATTAATATTAAAATTTAATTTTAATTTGTTTTGAATTTTTAAATCATCTATTTAAAAAGAGTACATGGAATATTAATTTTTCCTTAAAAAAAGAATTAATCTAAAAATTTTTTAATCTCATTTGCAATCGCAAATGATAGTAGAGGTGGAACAGCATTTCCTACTTGTTGCTCTTGAACACAAGATGTTCTTCTCTTTTGTCCACCAGTAGATCTTGGTCCAAGAAAAACATAATTATCATCAAAGCTTTGAATCCTTGCTAACTCCCTTATTGTTGGATTCCTGTTTAAACCATAATGTATTAAGTCATTTGGCTGAGTAGTAATTGTTGGGGCTACCGTATTTCTGTTTAAGCGCATTAATACCTTTTTTCGAATATTTATATTTTCTTTAATATCCTTTATCGTTTTTCCTTCCGGAATTTTCTTATAAAGTTCTATCGTCGATGGCTTATGTTTTGGAAAAACATGGTTTCGTATTAAAGAATCTGTTCCCCTTCTGTCAATTTGATAATTTGTTAAAGGTTTTGAACAACAATTAATAGCATTTTCTCCTTCCAATAAATCAGATATGGCATCTTCTACTGTCACAGTTTTTTTAATAATTTCAGGAATATTTGGTAATTCATAATTTTTTTGGACTCCAATGAGAAAAAATCTTTCTCTATTCTGAGGAACTCCATAATCCTTACTATTTAAAATCATCCATTTTGTTTTGTAATGTTCTGCAAAAATTTTTAGTAATTCATTTAAGAATTCTCCTTTATATGCTCTGGGGAAGTTTGCGACATTTTCCATTAAAAATACTTTCGGTTTTAATTCACAAACGATTTTAGCAAATGAAAAAACCAATTTGTTTCTAATATCTGACTTATTTAATCTTCCAGCAAGGGAAAAACCCTGGCAAGGTGGTCCACCAATTACAATGTCATAATTATTTATTTTAAGCCCATTAATAAGTGAATCTGGTACATTTTGAAGATCATGTGTTATTATTTCAGTATCGGGATGGTTAAATCTATATGTTAACAGTGCATCGGAATTGATATCTAATCCAGTTAATATATTAAATCCTGCTTTTTTAAACCCTTCAGATAATCCACCAGCTCCACAAAATAAATCTAAAACCTTAATCATGATACCACATAATTCTTAAATGGATTTTTTCTTAAACTTAGGTATCATGTGGAAATAGTTGATAAAAATACTTCAGTTTTAGTTTATTCTCTGTTCAAATATATTTATAATAAAAATACTTTCAATTAATTGGAGGTGGTCTATTTTTGAAGCTATTATTCAAAAATTTTTCTAATTCCATTGATTTTATTTTTTCTGATTTTTTAATTTTTTCTCCAGTTAATTTATATCCTAACAGTATTCCTTTCCAAATTGAATAGGCTAGCTGTAGTGACAACAATGGAGGCACTGCGTTGCCAATTTGTTGTTCACGTGAATTAGCTCCTTTTCTAGTTGCACCGGTTGTTGTCCTTACTACATCATCTGGAAAAAGGAAATAATCTGGGAAAGATTGAAGCCTTGCCATTTCTCTTATGGTTAATACTCTTGGAAATTTATAATGAACAAAGTCAGATCTTTGAACAGTAATTGTTTTACATCGATTATTTGGATCTAATTTATAAATCGGTATTTTCTTCTTTTTTCCCGTTGCTATGTTTTTTTCCTTTATTAGATCTTCATCTAATTTTTTTCCTGGTTCAATTAATGAATATTTTTCAACCATTTGTTCTGAATGAACTGTTGTTTCCATATCTTGGGCATAATCTGAATTCATCCTTACATATTTTTGGAATAAAGATAAATTTTCTGATGTATGTGGATATGTAAGGTTTTTATCAGTATATTGTTCAACTTCTATATCTGATATAGATTCGAACACACTAGTATTACCAAGTTTTGTTAAATTAGACAATTCCGGTGGGTAGAGACCGTTTTTCCATCCAAATAGAATAAATCGTTTTCTATTTTGTGGAACATAAAAATCTGAAGCATTAACAACTAGTCCAATGTAGGAGTAGTCTAAAGATTTAATTTTTGTTTTTAATTTACTAAATTTATCCCATTTTATTATTCCTGGTACATTCTCTAACAAAAAATAAGATGGTTTGTATTTTTTTACAAAATTAAAGTAATTCAGACTTAAGTTGTTTCTGGGATCATTTGGATCTCTTACTCCAGCAAGTGAAAATCCCTGACATGGTGGACTTCCTATTATTACATCAATATTTGAAATTTTAGAATTTAATTCAGACAAATCTTCACATGAGATATTAAATTTTATTCCTTTTGCATTTTTATGATTATATTCGAAAGTTTTCAATGCATTGTCGTGATAATCGATACCGTACTTAACATTAAAGGATAACTTAATATCCTTATTTATCTCAGTAAATTCCATATAATTTTTGCAGAAATTATTTGTCAAATTGCCATATTCATGGTGATATATTAGCTTATTCAGGATGTCGAATCCTAAGGAAAATCCACCTGCTCCGCAAAACAAATCTAAAATATTGAACTGTTCCAATTTATTCAATTGAGCTAATAAAATTATATTTTGAAAAACTTTGTTTCTAAATAAAAAAGTTTAAATTCGAACCTGGAATCTTATCTATATTCCAATTTGTTATCTTGTTTTTCAATATAAAAATTTCTTTAGCTCAAAATAATTAGAAAATTGAAAAGAAGGAAACATGCATATGATAAAATCTTTAAAAGCTATTGATCTATTTTGTGGAGCAGGTGGATTTAGTCTTGGATTAAAAGATGCTGGTTTTGATGTTTTAGTGGGTATTGATAAGTTTGACGGACCTGTTAAAACTTACCAACATAATTTTGGAGTTGAAAGAGGATTACAGTTAGATTTGTCATCGATTCAACCGCATGAATTAAAAAATAAGGTTAAAAATGTAACCAGGACTAAAATAAATGATTTAGATTTGATTGTAGGTGGACCCCCATGTCAAGGATTCTCCCTAGCTAGCCGAAGAAAGGATAGAGGATCAAAAGAGGATATTAGAAACGATTTAAGCTTAAAATACTTTGAATTTATTCGAGAAATAAATCCTAAATATTTTATTTTCGAGAATGTAGCTGGTTTATTATCTGCTTTAGATGGAGAATGGTTTCAATTAATAGAACAAAAAATACACGAAATTTCAAACTATGAATTCGAATATGAAATTAAAGATACGGCTGATTATGGGATACCACAGCATAGAAAAAGATTACTTATAGTAGGAACAAGAAATGATCAAGAAAAACCAAAAAAGACTAAAAAATCCAATTTAAAAGTAACTGTTAAGAATGCAATATCCGACTTAGCAACAGATATTCCAGATTCAAAATTAGATATTATTCACTATGAGACTGATCCTGAAAATGATTATCAAAAAGAAATGAGGAAATATAATAAATCCTTAATTAATCATTTTTTAAGAAAACACACATCGGAAGTGCAAGAATTTTTTATGGGAGTAAGAGAAGGAACATCAGGAAAATTTAAAAAAAGGACTCATTATAAATTTAATAGAAATGATTTAGCGCCAACAATAACTGGACAACCTTATGATTTTATTCATTATGAATTACCAAGGGTTCCTACTTTAAGAGAATTAGCAAGATTACAGTCATTTCCAGATACATTTGAATTTAAAGGAACTCGTACTACCGGAGGACATAGAAGAGGATTAGATGTTGTACAAGAACAACAAGTGGGAAATTCAGTCCCACCATTAATGGCTAAAGCAGTGGGTCTATCAATAAATAATATATTAAAAAATTGATTTTGAAAATGCAAAATCAAATAAGGCTTATTTTTAAAAGTCAATCATTTTCTTAATTTCTTTTATTAACCAATATTCATATAGTTTTTCATAAATATTATTAAGAATATCGGCACCCACAATTGTGATTCCCACCATATTCCAAATATTAGTATTGGTATAAGATTCCATACCATCAATAGTATATCTTCTCTTGTTCTGATTACCATGCTTGCTACCAGCAGTAATCCTACTATTGTTATGAGCGCTTCTATATTAAATTTCATTTCTATAAACGGTATCATGTATGGAAAGCCAAATATAAACTCTGCTTGCCCTCCTTGCACAATAGTGTTATAATTTACTAAGACATTCACTATTATTCTTTCTATCAGGTATACCAACACTGCTACCCCAGTGAATACTATTGCTTTCGTTCTTATTGTTTTTTTTTCAGTAAATAGTAACCCAATGTTTGCCATACTGCTAATTCTTTTATCATTCCCAATAATGGTAGTGCCTTTATCCTGTCTCTTTTTACTATTACTACTATGAGAATGTACATTAGTGAATCTGTCGTTACTGGATTGAAAATGAATGTTATCATTATAGCGAAAAGTATTAAGGAATTTTTTCCTTTTGGTTTGAGATAATAAAATATACTTGTGAAAACCAGAATAAAAATGATTATATCAAGTAGAAAGAATGAAATATTTAGAAACCTTGATAGAACCAATTCTCCTTGCAGTTGCAGACGATAGACATTTGGTGCATACTTATAATAATTAAGTGCATTTTCTTCTGTAAAATTTTTATTAGTGATCATTCTTAGGTAGATTGCTAATCCTATAATGAGAACAACAACATACTGAATGAAAATCTTATTTTCACTAGTTAATATAAGACCTTTTTGATCTTTTTCTTCCATTTCAAACAATTGACCAATTATATGCTAATTTCTCATTCAGAAAGATTATTTTTATTCTTCTTCTTCAAAATCCATCATCTCTATTGTTGTGCTTAGTATATCCCAGTTTATTCCTTCATTTGCACTATGGTGTCTTCCCAAATACGCCAGTATTTCTCCACATTGCTCTTCTGTTAATCGTGGTTTTATTTGTTTTACATCTTCTATTGACTATGTTATATACAGCCGTTCATGAAATACTTCCCCTCCATACCCTGTTGTCATCCTAAATATTGCTTCTCCAAACTCTTCTGGATATAATTGCTCTATTTCTTTTAATACTCCTTCCACAAATTCTAATTTATCTTTATTTACCATTTTAAACAAGCTAAAAAAGTTTTTCTTGAGTTATAGGCAGGAGCTCGAAGAAAAAAACAAAAAATTTATAAAAATTATTGGCTTTTGTTTTTCCAACCTGAAAAGATGACTGACAAACGAAAAGATAGATTAAACGAGTTTTTACTTGAGTACCCAGAACTTCAAGAATACAGATCAATAACGTTAAGCATAGGTGAAATTTATCGCCAATCTGTTCACCTGGTTGACGGCCATCAGATAGATGATCTTGAAATAAAATCTTATTATTCTGAAAGGCTACAAACGGCAATCAAAACAATGAAAAAATTCAAGGATTCAATCATCAGATTTAGTACGGTTTTTAAAAATAATCCAAGGTTAGCCAAGATTTGTAGACCTTCTATGGAGTATTTTAACAAAAAATTTAAGCTACCATTCAAAAAAAGTTTTAGCAGATGCAGTCAAATTACTATTGAGGCTAAATTAAGAGCACAGTTAAGCTGTGAAATTCAGTTTTCGCTTGACTAAAATAATAGATACATTTTTAGAGAAATACATAAAAAAGTATAATTAGTCCATTTTCAACAGAAATCCAAATTTTTTCTTTTATTTTTAAATCTGCTATTAATCTTTGGGT
>DAHXPE010000276.1 GCA_027364495.1 Candidatus Heimdallarchaeota archaeon
ATATATTATATTATGAATTTTTGGGTTTATTACCAAGAAATATATGTTTCATTTTTTTATTCGGTAAGCTTATTAGCTATCTTTAGTTTTTTTCAAAGTGAACAATTAACCAATCTAAAAGAAAAAAATAAATTACAAGCATTTTATATAGTACTTGGCTCTTTTTCATTAGCTCTTTCATTACTATCAAAATTGAGCGGTTGGAGCTTGTTATTTATTGTTATTTTAATTTATCCCTTTTCTAAAAAAAGTAGAATAATGCAAACTGTTCTTATTGCCTTTATTAGTATATTTTTAATTGTTAAAGTAAGTATTGATTATTATGTTGGGATAGGGATAATAATACTCGCATATTCTGGATTAATTATTGGTCTAATATGGAAGCATAGAGATAGTGACAACCAAACAATTTATTCAAGCAATTGAATGAGCTTTGTTGGTATTTTAATTATGCCACTAGGTGTAGTAGTGGGAGGTTTTTGGCTTATTGATACCTTTAATAAATTTCATCAGTATGCTACTTCAACTGTTGATCTCTACCTGATAATTACCAATCTTAAAATTAAGTATGTGTTCCAAGGAACACCACTTAATTCATCACACTTTCTTTTGGAATCTGCCCATTCAGCTGATTTTTTTTCTATTGTATTTTACTTATTGGTCGGGAATATGTTTGTTTTATTTTGGATTCTTCCTAAAATTCGTGTCATATTTGATGACCAAGTTAAATTTTTTGTCCTTTGGATTCTTGGATTCTTTAATTTATGGCTCACCTATCAGGGATTTTCATCTATTCGATATTTGTCTGTAATTCTTGTACCGATTATTATTGTCGTAACTCATGGTTTTTTTAAACTCTATAAAGATCTCACAGAAAAAAGTGGACCGATTCCAATCAGTGTTGTTTTTTTGGCTTGTTTCCTGTCTTTTGCAAGTTTCTATTTTCCAATTTCTTTAAATATACTTACCAACGAATTGAATACTAGTTCAATTAATGATCAATTTCTACTCTCTGCCTACAATTATTATAAAAATTCAATTTTATACCTTCTTTTAGCACTAATAATATCTATTAGTTTTATTATTATAATAAAATTACATAAAAAGAATATAATTAGATTTAGAATGCCCAAAGTTCAATTATTAAAGATAGTTAAAGTAATTGCACTTGTATTAATTTTGTTCGTTCCTTTTTTCATTCCCTCGTTTGTATTTGTTTCTTCTGACGAAAATATAAATCAATTTAATGCTACTTTCGTGTATTACCAAAGACCAGCATATACTGAAGTAGTTAATGCTCTATTAAATGAAAATTCACCTTCTTCTGGAGTAATAGACATTAATTTCCCTGGATTACCAATTTATTTAAATCAGCCGTCTTTAGATTTATTTGATCAGGCTGGAAACGTAAAAAGTATTTTTAGTTCGAACATAACTGCCCTACTTGAGATGTTACAAGAACCTCTCTCCTATATCAATACTAATTATAATATTTCCATTAATCCAAATGCGTTACCGACGGGTTTTTCGTTTGATTATATTATAATTCCAAATTTTGGTAACAATTTCTATCCATTTTATGTTAGGAATTTTTATAATCAATCATTTATTTTCCCACTTCTTTTTCAAAAAAGTCTCTTTCAGTTAATTTATAAAAACAATGAATTTTTAGTCTTTAAGAGGATTTATACAGTACCATTTTTCTCAGGCATTGTTAATGGTTATCTAACTTCGGGGAATACTAAAATATCGCTCCTTGGTATGGTGCAATCCAGTTCTCAATTTTTAAGAAACATGAGTCTTCAAATTTTATGTTCCTTACCAGAAGCAATTGGATCTCAAGTCACAATTAATACAACTATTAACCTGCTTGAAAATAATATTCCAGTATCCATTAATTCAACTCAAAATTTAGATCTAAAAAATTCAAGCACAATGTTCTCAATACCTATCCCATTATCAGTAAAATTATTAAATCGAAATTCTTTTTCTATAGAAAATATCAATCTTAAAATTTTAATAAATACTAAAAACACGTACCTAGTTAGAAATTATTCATTAGTTTCTCCGGAAAATAATTTAACTGTAAATTATAACCCAAAAAACAATTATTGGTCAATTTCAACTGGATTAGGATTACAACCAATTTAATCATTAAAAATATATTTTTAAGAATGCTCATAAAAATTAATTAATAATACTTTCTTTACTATAAACTAAATGAAAATTCGAATGGTGATAGGTAATGAGTAATATTCCAACAGATTTACATTTTTATAAGGAACACGAATGGGTAAAAAAACAATCAGATGGCACTGCCTTAATAGGTATTTCTGATTATGCACAAAATAACCTAACAGACATAACCTATGTAGGTTTTAAAGTTAAAGCTGGTGCAAAAGTTGAACTTGGCAAAATTTTTGGCGAAATTGAATCAGTAAAATCCGTTAGTGATTTATTCTCACCTTTGAGTGGCGAAGTCGTAGAAGTCAATAAAAAATTAGAAGACGAACCAGAATCAGTAAACAATGATCCTTATAATAAAGGATGGATGTTGAAAATAAAACCTTCCAATCTTGAAGCAGAATTAAGTCAATTAATGAATTCAGAAAAATATAAGAATTATATAGAAAGTCTTTAAAATAGATTATTTATTTATTTATACACTTTTTTCAATCTGTCAGCTACTGCTTGAATATATTCATCAGTAACTACCCAGGGAGCTTTTGGCCCAATCAATACGGCTAGATCTTTGGTCATAATTCCAGCTTCAATCGTATCGACAACTGCTTTTTCTAAATTCTCGGCAAATTTAACGACATCAGGAGTCCCATCTAATCTACCACGTTGTTTTAATCCACCAGTCCAAGCGTAAATACTGGCTACTGGGTTAGTACTAGTTTTTTCTCCTCGTTGCCATGCTCGGTAATGTCTCGTAACTGTACCATGAGCTGCTTCAGATTCAATGGTTTTACCATCAGGGCAAACGAGAATAGAAGTCATTAAGCCTAAAGAACCAAATCCTTGAGCAATCATATCAGATTGAACATCTCCATCGTAGTTCTTGCAAGCCCAGATATATCCACCTTCTAACTTAACTGATTGAGCAACCATATCATCAATCAACCGATGTTCGTAAATGATTCCAGCGGCCTTGAATTTATCTTCATACTCTGCTTCATAGATTCTTTGGAAAATGTCCTTGAATTTACCATCATATGCCTTTAAGATAGTGTTTTTGGTCGTCAAATATATAGGATATTTGACCTGAAGAGCATAGTTAAAACTGGAGCGAGCAAAACCTTCAATGCTTTCATCAGTATTAAACATAGCCATCGCAACACCAGCGCCTTTGTACTTATTTACTTCCCATTCTTGTTTGGTTCCATCAGTTCCTTCGAATACTAATTTGACAGTTCCAGCGCCTGGAATCTTCACATCGGTTGCCTTATATTGATCAGCATGACCATGACGGCCAATGATGATAGGTTTTTTCCAGTTCTTTAGAAATCTTGGAATATTGCTGCAAAGAATAGGCTCTCTAAAAATTGTTCCACCTAGATAATTACGAATAGTTCCATTAGGACTTTTCCACATTTTTTTCAAATTGAATTCTTTAACACGGGCTTCATCAGGTGTAATAGTAGCGCATTTTATACCAACATGATATTTTTCGATGGCTTTTGCAGCATCCATAGTCACTTGATCGTTGGTCTTATCACGATATTCGATGCCTAAATCATAGTATTTTAAATCAATATCTAAAAACGGTAGGATCAATTTTTCCTTGATTTGAGCCCAGATGATACGAGTCATTTCATCACCATCTAGTTCAACAACAGGTTCCTTTACTTTGATTTTTTGCATAATTTTCACGTATTTTTCTTAATTGCTTATGTTCTAATTACTTAAATCTTTTTTAATTTTTATTTATTTGTAGTATTTCTTTTTCACTTTTGAGTGAAGAACCTGAGGAAATTAAAGGAAAATTAGAAAATGAACCCAAAATAGTAAATAATGATCCATTTAATAAAGGATAGATGCTAAAAAAAAAATTCAAACCTAAAAGTAGAATTAATTCAATTGATGAATTCTGATAAATACAAAGAATATTTTGAATCTTTATAATCAAAAAAGAAAAAAATTTCTTTTTATTAATGATTAATTTTTTTATTTCCACATGCTAATTGATCAGGCAGTAACATTGATAATATATTTGTTTTTAACATCCTAAAAACAAGATTTACTTGTCAATAAAGGAAGATTTTGATCATGATACCATTTTAATCTAAGAAATACAGTTCTTACTTTTGTATTCAAGAAATAAAAATAAGTACAATATATCTTTTTTTAACAAAATAAAGGTAAATTAGAAAAATGCAATTCAATGAGTCTTATTTTTATCTATAATTAATTCAAAAAACTTTTTTTTTCATGAATATTAAATTACTCTTGTCTTTAATGAGAAATAAGTTGAACAATATTTTAAATGGTAGTAATAAATGAATCGATCTATAAAGTTCCTTGAGAATTATTGTATAAAAGCCAGTTTTTATAAATCAAAAATTAGAAAAAAAAGAATCCATTAAGCTAATGAAGCATAATGTAATTAATGAATCTTATAAAGCAATACCAAAAGATTCAATTAGTAAATTTTACAACGTTTACAACCCAAATGATAATTTTTTATCAAATAAAATAGTTTATCGTTAAAATCTAACACTAAAATACTTTATTTTATTAGTAAAGGTGAAATTTTTGTCAGAAAATATATAGAATAAGCAACTAAACATTTTGAAAATGTTTTGAAAGAACAATTAGAACGAGTGAAGAGATTAAAAAAAGAACCTGATTGGGCAGACTATACTAAAATTAAACCTATTATAATTGGTGCTTGTGGTGGTGATGGTATTGGACCAGAAATTACAAAACAGGCTGTAGACACCCTAGAATTTTTATTAAAAGACGAGGTGAAATCAGGTAAAATAGAGATTCGTAATATTGAAGGTTTGACAATAGAAAACTGTGTTAAACACATGAAAGCAATTCCTGATGATGTTCTCCTAGAATTAAAATTATGTCACGTTATATTGAAGGGGCTCACGACAACTTCATGAAAAGGATCACCATGGTCACATATTGATAATGCAAATGTTGCAATGAGAAAGGAATTATATTTATTTGCTAATGCGAGACCAATTAAGGTTCCTGAAAAGAATATCGATTGAATGTTCTACATAGAAAATACAGAAGGCGCTTAAATTTTGGGTTCTTCTGGTGTTGAGGTTTCTCCTGATCTAGCCATTGATTTCAAATTAATATCTGAACAAGGATCTGAACGTATAATAAGAGCTGTGTTTGATTATGCTAGCAAAAACAAGATTAATAAGGTGGCAGTAGTTACAAAGGCAAATGTAATTAAAACTACAGATGGTAAATTTTTAACAGTTGCAGCAAGAGTTTCCAAAGATTATCCAGAACTAAAATGGGATAATTGGTATGTTGATATTACTACTGCTAAACTAATCGATCCAGCTCTACAAAGTC
The DNA here is from genome assembly GCA_027364495.1 of Candidatus Heimdallarchaeota archaeon. The sequence goes on from DAHXPE010000276.1 coordinate 5,548, forward strand.
AATTTAAGGTTATAGCGGCTCCTAATTTTTACGGAGACATTATAATGGATGAAGCAGCTCAGCTCCAGGGTGGTGTTGGAACTGCAGGAGCAGCAAATATTGGAAAACGTTATTCCATGTTTGAAGCTATTCATGGATCAGCTCTAAAAATGATTGATGAAGGACGTCAGATGTATGCTGATCCTTCAAGTATGATTAAAGCAGCAGCACTTTTACTTAATCATATTGGATATACTGAAAAGGCTAAGAGACTTGATATGGCATTAGATATCTGTGCTGAGTATGAAAAGAACTAGTAATGACTGGTCGTTCTAATGGTGCTACTGGTGAACAGTTTGGTCAATATGTCGAAGATACTCTCAAGGATCCAGATCTAGAAAAAAAATTTAATAGTTATAAAAAATAAATCCTTTTTTTCCTGTATGATTTACAAATAATATAATTTTTAATGCTTAAATATTCTATATCTTTTAAATTTAATTTAATATTTTCAGAAAGAACCACTCCACATATAGCTAATCAATAAACTCTTTTTATTCAAAACAATTAATATTTGCCTATTAGAGAAAACAGTCTATTTATAGATTAATAAAGCATAAACATTTATCAATTTAACGTTCTTTTCTTAATTGAAAAAAAAGAATTTTCTGTCATTTAGTTTAAAACAATTATATCTTCGTTTCAGTTTTATTTGGTTGAGTAACAATTTACTCAGTTATTGTTTCCAATGCTCACATAGTAAGTTAAAATATACATAAACGAAACTTATAGTAACTTTACTTAGGTTAAAAATAAGACATTTTTATTTATATTAACACATAGCAATTGTCTTTTTGTAAGTTAATTTTATCTTAAGAAAATTTTTAAGCATTTTTTGAGGTATATTTAAATGACAACAGTAAATACTGAAAGGAACTTTCCTCTTGGCACATTCACCAATCAAAGGAAAGATAATTGGTGGTTCATGCCGTTACTCCAAGGTTTGATTATTATTATCTTTATAATCTATACCACAATTACATTATTTTTTCCAAATATTTATGGAAATGGAACATTTAATCATTTTAGAAGTCCTATTTTCGATATGGATTTGCATAATGTTTACGGTATTGATATAGTTAAAGCTATTGGATGGCCAAATAGTCCTTTTTTACCAGCTGCATTGTTAGTATTATGGATACCAATTGGTTACCGTGCAACCTGTTATTATATGCGAAAGATTTATTATCGTTCATTCTTTGGTAATCCTCCGGCTTGCGCTACTAATGGTTTAAATATCAGACGTGGTAAATACACTGGTGAACGCTGGTTCCCTTTTATATTAAATAATTTGCTTAAGATAAAATTAACTTACAAAAAGACAATTGCTATGTGTTAATATAAAT
>DAHXPE010000316.1 GCA_027364495.1 Candidatus Heimdallarchaeota archaeon
TATCTTCAATTCGTCTTATTTGGAGTCCACTTCTAGCTAAAGCTCTGATTGCGTTTTGTGCGCCTGGTCCTGGGTTTCTCGAACCACTACCACCTGGAGCTCGGACCTTTACGACTAATTTTTTGACTCCTTTGTCTTTCGCTATTTGGGCAATGATATAAGCCATTTTCATTGCAGCGTAAGGACTTGATTCATTTCTAGCCTCTTTAACTACCATACCTCCACTGCAACGACCCAAAATTTCGCTACCTGTTAAATCAGTTAAAGTAAGTATGGTATTATTGAATGAAGCATAAATATAACATACAGCCCACTGTGGACCATTTTTTGCTTTAGAACTCATTTATATTCCTCTTTACCTTGCCCTTCTACTGAATCAAGCAAGGCTAATCTCATAGGATGTTCCGGATTATAATATGGTGAACCTGGAGCAAAATCAACTTTTTCCTCTTCACCAACTCTTAAATGGTAACTTGGAACATTAATTCTTCGCCCATCCACAGCGATATGTCCATGAACAACTAATTGTCGTGCCATATGTTGGCTACGAGCTAATCCTTTTCTATAAACAACAGTTTGTATTCGGCGTTCTAGAAATGTTTCGGTTGAAAGATTGAGGATTTCATCAATAGAGAATGTACTAGATTTGACTACTCCCAGTACGTTCAAACGATCAAGAATAAGTTTTTCTTCATGTGCTCTTATAGCCGAACCTTCTTCTAAAGCCAATAAAGTCCTAGCTCTGGTTCGAAACTTACTAAGACGGGTATTGATACGATATAATTCGGTTTTATTCCGAAGACCATATTCACCAACTAATTTTAACTCGCTTTCAAATCTCTCTGCGTTAAAAGGATGTTGTGGGCCTTTGAATTTTTTACGTAATTTTCTTGGTGCACCCATTTTTTATTTCACCTATTTCCTTTTTCCACCAGCAGATCTACCTTGTTTTCTGCCAGTTGTTCTAGTTCTTTGACCACGGACTCTTAAGCCAAGTTGATGGCGAACACCTTTGTAAGATCGCATCTTTTTCATTCGATCTAAATCGTCTTTCAATGAAATTGCCAAATCTTGAGCATGAACATGAATATCCTGACCACTAACAATATCTTTAGGTCTATTGACTAAATAACCAGGTAAATCATAATCTGTTGGAGTATCAATAATCGTTTCTATTCGTTCCAGCTCCTCATTTGTGAGAAAACCAATTCGCACATTGATTGGAATATCCGCTTTGTTACAGACAATATGTGCTAGACGACGACCTACTCCTTTAATTTTAGCCAGTGCATTGATGACAAAATACTCGCCTCGTAAATCGTGGCCAGCAATACGTACGATATATTTAAAATCAAATTCTTCTTCTTGTGGGGCCATTTATTTGCCTCGTGATTAATAAATCGAATTCCAAGTTATTGTAAGCCCTAAGATCGAATCAATCAATTTTTATTAATTTTAAGGCTTTAGACACGTTAATTCGATTTCTTTTATGGTAATTAATAATAATTAAAGTTTTTAAAAATCGATTTTTAAGATTTCATTCAACATGAATTTTTAAAGTAACAATTAGGAATAATGAAATTAATTCTTAACTTTCGTATTGTCAGCTGTTTTTGAATTAGAATTAATCTTTAATTCTTGGGTTAGTTGTTCTTTTGGTCTTATATCATTCAACTGTTCAAAGATTTTTCTTAGTTTCTGGACATTAAAATCTAATGCATGCTTTGAATCTGGTTGGGGGATATGAAGCTCACCAAAAATTTCATTAGTTGCTGAATCATAGCTCATTAAGGTATCAGAATTTCGAACCACATCATCGAACTGTGATTCGTTTAATTCTTCAGAAGCTTTTGGAAAAGAAAAGGTTAATATTAGATTATGTTCTGATTTATCTGTTATTTCTACTTTTACTTTATAATCGACAGAAAAAATTTCGAATATTGCTTCTATAAGGTTTGCATCTGTTACAATCCAATGTTCAGGATTTATGGTCACAATTTCTTTTTCTAAATCAATGAAAATTAAATTCTTTTTAATTCCAATTATGATAAAATCAGGATTGACTTCATTAACATTATTTACTTCAAAGAACGTCAAGATTTTTTTGAAATCACGTTTATAATGAAATCTAGTCTTATTCTGACCAAAAATACGATAAAAATCAATTAAAAAAATATTGACATCGGATGTCAAAGACATATCTTTGGTAAAATTTTCATTTAACTCTTTAAGGCGAACACTGTAACAAAATTGTGGTATTGATGCATGTTTATAGCCAGATTGAAGTAAAAGATCTTGGAAATGTCTTTGAGGACATTTTGGTCTTAAAATGCAAACGACACGATTAAATTGACATTCATTAATACAAATTTGCTCGCGAAATGATTCAAGCATCGATTTTAATATACCACTTGTCGTAGGTGTGCGTTTCAATGCCTGTTGGAGGCCTAATAAATCAAAATCAACGGATTCTGTCATTGTAATCGGTTTTAATGTTCTAAGTTGAATTCAGATTTATTGTATATATAATCGTAAAATACGTAATCAGAAATTACGAAAAATTCAATTAATATAATATTGAAAAATGAATATATTAATCTTTATATTTAAATTACTGATTTTAGTTTTATATATATAAAATGGGTTCGCTTTAAGAAAAGGTATCGACTTTAATCAATAATTGTGATTATGAATTAGTGAAGCTTAACAGCCAGTATTTAAAAAAAAAAAATTTACCTAGTACATTGTCAAGATATAAATGATGGGTAAAGTTTTTGTAATTTGATTCGTGCATATTTTGTTGTAAATTGCCAATTTAACTTTTTAAATTTTTTATTGCAATCAACAACTCATGAGGAAACTTGGTGCATCATTATTTCCTTTGAGAAGATTCATCTTTTAAAACAATGACTAGAAATGACGCTAATTTCTATTTCAGCCATATTTAATCGATTAAAATTTTTTATAGTGCAATGAAAATCTAATCTATCCAGAAGAGATTTAGCTACATCTGTAGGAAAAAACTCATAAAATGATGCAGGGTCATGAGTATTGGGATTATCCGAAATAATTCGTACAAATTTCGCATTCTTATACTTGTTTTCCGATAGATCTTTAATCTAATGAACCGATTCCTCTTTTCTTCTGAAATATCTTACTTCATCTGATCTCCAAACCGCAAATGGTTCAACAAACATAAATAAATTCAAAACACACAATCGTTTATAGTGATGATCAAGTAGTTGAGGATGACCAAGAATCATAGGTAATTTAAAACGTAATTCTTCAACCAATTGTTTATTTGCTTCATCTATGGGGAAAATAGGATGTGAGGAATCATACTATTAGGTATAGAGATCAAGAATATCTTCCATTCTAAAGGCAAATTCTGCAACAATTTTTCACTATGTTTTTCAGTATTTCGATACAGTTGCTACCTCCAGTATTTTCCCTTTTCGGAGGAAAAATCCAGATCTTTTTTAGCCAAAACTTAATTTCGTTTTTTTAAAGGTTTGACGACAGTTTCATAAGAAATGCTATCAACAATGTCTAATTCAATAAGGTTATCAGCTAAGAGACGTAGGCTCTATTGAACGTATCAAGTTTTCTTTCTGGATGAGAAAGAATGATTCTTTTCTTGGTCTTAGGGCAGCATCGAGACCTTATTCAACAAATCATTTTCAAAGACGCTGAATGGTCGCAGTACCTACGTCTAATGAGGAACTAATTTGTCAAACCAATTTGGACCTCCTTCACTTTCATCAGCTTTACATAAAACAGAAGCATGTTTTACTCTTCTTACTTGTTGGTTACCTTTTGTTGCAACATTTTTTAACTCTTCACGTTCTTCTGGCTTTAATGTGACAAGATATTGTTTTTGCATAGATTTAATCCAGAACAACGATTTTAAAGTTAAAATAAGACTTGGTTGACCTCTATCAGTAAGCTATTGATTAAGTACTAGCTATGTTTCGTAGCTTTCATAAATGTAAATTTTTCATAGCCTCCGATAGTCTCCGCCTGATTTGCTGTAAATATAACATTAAAACCAGATATTTTAAAGTTTAGAGGACTTAAAATACTTTGAACTTTACCTGGAAATCTCCATGTCGAAATAATGGGATAATCAAGTACCTCAGAATCAGAATCAAGCTCTATAGTATTTAATCCTTGAAATAATGTAAAGTTCGTTTCATTAATTATACGGAAAGTAATTATGGGTTCAGATCGTTTATGTTTATGAAATTGTAATTCAGAATATTCAATAATTAATGGAATTTGTTTATTATTAATTATAAACTTATCATTTGATAAAAAAGACTGCATGTTATCTGAAATTTCATTTAGTAGCTGGCTTAACAAATCAGTTTTAATGTAAGAATAGTATATTTCCGTGGGATCATCATAATAAAACGAAATTGTTTGATAAAGAGATGAAATAGTAATGAGAGTTTTGCTAGTGGCTTTTATGGGAATTTCATCTTGTATTTCTGACAAAAACTATTCCAAACATATTATTTCTTCAAGTATACATTTTATCATTTCTGAAATCTGATTGTCTACTATCATCAGTATTATCTCGTTCAAAGAATGAAATAATTTCTTGTTTTGCTGTTGATTTCAATTCTTCAAGAATAGTATCTATTTTTGATTCTAAATTAATTTTTAAATCAAAAGTTTTTTCTAAAAAGGTCAATGCTCGTTTAGTCGCTAAGAGACCTAGAAATTGAGCTAAAAGTGGAAAATCATTTGTGGGTCTTATATCGGTGCCTGTTCCAGTAGTTTCAATCATAACTGTTGCTGAAGGAATTTTCAGACGTTCTCCAATTGCTGCGGGTATTACACCATTTAAACCAGTAATATAGCCACCAGGTTCCTTGGTAATAGATTCATAACTGTTTAGATCTTTTATAAAATCATCATAGAATAGCGGTCCACTGGTTGCAACATAAATAGTTCTATTTTTATTTATTTCAGAATTTAATATTGAATCCGCTAACTCTTCTTTAGATGAAAACATTTGATCCTGAAAGTCAAGATGTGAAAGAGATTTAGTGACATAAGCCCCAAATGACAGGAACAAATCCACTTTATTGTTCTTATGAATTTCTTGAATATCAGTAATTATTTTTTGTAGGAACATACTACTTAATTCTTCGCTACGTGGTTGACCACCATTAATAAAACGAAAAAGACGCTTAGATTGTAGTTCTTTTTGATAAATTCGAACGCATTGATTTTCAAGACGAGCATTTTCAATTACAGTTATATTAGGAAAAAATTCAGCATAATCTTTGTAAACCTCTGCATCAAATGCCTCAACAAGAGTCTTCACTGTATTATACCCTACAAGACCAAGTCCTGATAAACCTTGTAGGATCACATTATTCCATTTAGGAGTCATAACAAATACCATTATTTTAAATTGCTAATTAATAACCTAAAGTAGGATCTTAATAGCATAAAGAACATAATTTTATTATCAATGAAAAAGCATTAAGATATCTAGTGTTAATTAATACTTAGCTATTATTTTAAAAGTTACGAAGTTCTTATTTTATTGACTTATTATCTATGTATTAATAGTTTGTACTGATTCGATAGGAATATATCAATGGCATCATCTGATAATAACGAAAACAATCCAAATTTTGTTCTTAAACCTGAATTATCCTTTGAATGGATAAAGTATAAAAAAGAAAAACCAGAACCTAGCTTGACAAGTAAAATAACACAAGCTCATTTAGTAAAGCCTGAACCGGTTGTGGAAAAAGACAGTTCAAAGACAGTAGAGGATGATTCTTTAACACAGGAAATGTTCAAAAATGACCCTGAAAAAGAACGAATTTACTTGTGGTATGCTGCTTTATTTAACCAACTAGAAATGACGATGGAAGATTTTTCAAAAATAATTCACATGCAAGACTTGATAGAAACAGAAGAGTTTTTATTCAGACACCCGCCGCTAAAATTTGGCTATCTTTGGCGAGGAAAAAATTTAAAATTTAGTGAAGACTGCATTACTAGATTACGTCAGGTTTTACAAGACTAAAGGAATCTGGTTTTTAAAAAAATTACTCCAAGAATTTGCCAAGAGAAGGATGTTAAAATCCTAAAATATCAAAAATTCTCTTTAAAATATATTGAATTGATTTTTTATATAAAAAAGAATTCTGTTAATATATGTAGGATCGATTTTTTTAACGTCTTCAATATCATTTAAAAAAATAGCAAAAACAACCAATCGTAATCAAGAACGTACTATTATTTAGTTTTTAAGGTCTCAATTACTAAGTCGATGACTGGCTAGTCTGTTATATTCGTTTAAGATAATATGCTCTTTTTCTTGATTAGTAATTGTAGCTGTAACAAAAATAAATCAAGCAATATCTATTTCTGGTCTGTCAATTTTGAATCCTTCCCAGTCCACCACATTTATGTCATTTGCATTTATTACAATAATACTATAGGTTTGAAAATCATTATGAACAGGAGAAAAATTATCACTAACTTGAGAAGGTTTATTTTTAACAAACCAATCATACAGATTGCGAAATTCAACAAGATTAGAACCAGTTATGAGATTCAATAATTTCCAAAAAAATTACCTATTTGATAAATTGTTCTAGAGAAACACCTTGTGAAGAAATTTTTTTTTCAATTCAGATATGGAATGATTGTGAAAATAGATTAAAGAAGAAAAAACCTTGGTGATAAAAAATTCTTGTTCATTAGCAGAAGTAGTTTTAAGAATAGAATCAAATAGTTTTCCATCAATATACTCCCTAAGATTGGGATGTTTATTAAGAGACTCAGAATCAAGATAAAACTTAAAATTAATCTTTCTGTTTGGGAATGCTCTTCCAGATCCAAATTCAAAAGTAATTTTGAAAATAACATTAGATAACCCATTATTAAACTTATCAGCACCTGTAATTTTCATGTTAGTTAGGTCAGGCTTATAAGAGTTAAAAATAAATTTAAAATTTTGTGAAAAGAGATATGCTTCAAAGGACAGGCTCAAATTTTATAAACGCCAAGTTTTACTACCTCAAAGGTTCAAAAAAGAAAAAAGTAAAAAGAGAAATTATTTATGTAATTTTAGGACCTGTAATTTTCCGAAATTGGAAAGTAAAAATTCAAAGGAAATTAATTTTATACTTCAAAACTCTGACCGGGAGCAGGAGCTTGTACCTTAAGATCAGATCGCTTTAATAATGCTTTGAGTTTTTCTGGTGTACCAGTTAAGAGACCAAAAGTCATATAATGCATAGGCGCCATAACTTTAACGGTCGGAAGCAATTTATTTAATGCATATGAACATTCGAGAGGTCCCATAGTAAAATGGTCACCTATTGGGAGAAGGGCTATGTCAGGAGCATAAATATCACACAAAATTTTCATATCACCGAAAACGGCAGTATCACCAGCATGATAAATCCTATGGCCGTCAGGAGTGTGAATAATAAAACCTGCAGCTTCACCACCTGCTACTAATTCTTCTAAATTGGAACTGTGGATTGCATTTGTGAGAGTAACTTTCCAGCCATTGCCTAAATCTGCTGTACCACCTTTATTCATTCCAACCAACTTGTCCTCTGGTACACCTTGTTTAGCCAACCATGCTGTTATATCAAAAATACAGACAATTTTGGCCCCGGTTTGTTTTTGTAAAGAAGGTGCAGATGTTATATGGTCTGAATGGCCATGTGATACAAGTAAAAAATCAGCAGATGAAATTTTTAGGTCTTTTGGAAATGTAGGGCATCCGTGGTCGGAAGTCCAGGCGTCTACTAATAATTTTTTTCCACCTGCTTCGATTTGAAATCCAGCATGACCTAACCAAGTTATTTTTACCATTTTTATTTTTCTCCATTTATTGAATTCTATTTTATAATTCGTAACTAAGGACTTAGTTTCATATAGTTAACTCTGATATTTGAGTTGATAAAAAAAGAAGAAATTTTCATTTAAGAATTTATTGCAAGGGAAAATTAGAAAAGAATAATTTTTGAATAATGATTCGGACAAGGAAATTTCTTTCAAAGCTATTTTAATTGTCAGTACTCAAACTTGTTCGTACATTTTCGTTAAATCCGATAAAAAGTTACTTCAAAAAACTAGTTTAAATGAGTAATGTCTCATTCAAGCAGTCCTTACGTTTTAGGACGGAGTTCAGTTTTTCCAAGCATATAGGGGTGGAGTGCTTTTGGAAGCTTGATTGTTCCATCTTCTTGTTGGAAATTCTCTAAGATTGCACAAATTGCTCTTGAAGTAGCAATTGCTGTTGAATTAAGTGTATGTACTGGTTCTTTTTTCTTGTCTGTTCCAACACGACCCATTCGAATGTTTAGTTTCCTTGCTTGATAATCAGTGCAATTTGAACAACTAACCATCTCACGATAGGTATTTTGGGTTGGGAACCAAGCTTCTAAATCATACTTTTTTGATGCATTATCATTTAATTCTCCTGATGCAATATTGACTATTCTATAAGGTAATTCTAGTCTTTTAAACAACTCTTCTGCATTGCTAATTAATTCTTCATGTAATTTCCAGCTTTCTTCTGGATTACAGAATATGAATTGTTCAATTTTATCAAATTGATGAACTCTGAATATACCTTTAGTATCTTTACCATGAGAACCTGCTTCTCTTCTGAAATTGGTTGAAAAACCACAGTACTTTAAAGGTAATTGATCTTCTTCAAGTAATTCATTGTAATGCAAGGCTGCTAATGGTTGTTCTGAAGTTGCAATAAAATAAATGTCCTCGTTTGCATCACTGTAAAGCTGTTGTTCTAAATCGCCTAATTCAGCAGCAGATTTCATAATATCCTTTCGTAAGAAATAGGGAGTCCAAAGTGGCTCATAACCTTGTTCATTAACCAAAAAGTCTAATGCAAATTGAATTAAAGCTAAATTAAGAAACACAAGGTCTTTCTTTAAATAATAAGTTCTTGCCCCAGCAACCTCGGCTGCTTTTTCTAAATTTACCACATCAAGTAATTCTACAAGGTCGGCGTGTGATTTATGAAAGGTTGCTTGAACTGGTTTGCCACCCTTTCTGACAAGGCCATTACCTGATTCATCTTCAGCTATTGGAACACTTTCATGAAGAATGTTACCTATTTTATATCGTACCTGGTCCCGTTCAACTTCGGCTGCAGTTGATTCATCTTCTAAATTTTTAATTCGATCATTTATTTCTTTGACTTGGACCTGAATCTTATCAGCTTCAACATTTTGTTTTTTCTTTTTTAAAGCACCAATTTCTTTAGATAAATTGTTTCGTTGCTGTCGCAAAACATCAACTTCTTTACGTTTGTCACGCCAAAGTTGATCAAGCTCAATAACACGATCAACATTCTCAGTACTTCGGAATCGACGTTTTTCAGATTCCCTTATTAGTTCAGGATTCTCACGGAATAATGCTATGTCTAACATGTAAAAAACAATCCAATTATTGTTTGTAAAACTAAAAAACTACTTAATTTATAAATTATTAATAAACTAAAAAAAAATTCTTCAAAATAGATCTTGTCATATTTAATCAAATATTGAAAAAAAAGCTTAGGAACAAGAACTTAACATAATCTAAGTAAAAAAAATTTTATATTAAATTGCAATTCATTTGTGTATGCTAAATCTTAATTTTCAGATGGTTTTCATAATTCTTATATGAAGCAATTTATTTTTTACAATTATTCATCCTCCATTTAAATGAAAAATAGAAAAAATACTCATGAAAAGAATGAATACTAGCCATAAAAACTTTATAGCATTAAACATTCTAAAATTCTGCTAAATTTTTCAAATCTTTGTAGTTCGTCTTTTCTAAAATTTTCTATATAATCTTCAGTAAATTAATAGCTAATTCATCTTAAATTTTCTTTAATTTCTTCATAATGACGAAATAATGTTTATAAAAAACCAATAAAAAATTAAAAGGATAGTGGACCCACAGGGAATTGAACCCTGGACCTCTTCCAATCTGGTCTTGAAAAAAAATTCAAGTATTGCCAAGGAAGCGTTCTACCACTGGACTACGGGCCCACTTTTAAAGTGTAAAAGGAGTATAATTCACAAACTATTAAATAAAAGGTTTTTAAATCAACTTTCAATAGTCAAATAGTTGAACAATTGAGTATGTTAATATTCATTATTTAAAATTTACACATTTTGGTCATAGAAATATATGAAAAAAGTCCTAATGTAATAGACCAAAAAACATAAAATTAATTATATATATTTTAAAATGTTTGTTAAAATACGGTTTTAAAAAGAATCCTAAGTTAGCCAAGATTTGTAGACCTTCTGTGGAGTATTTTAACAAAACATTCAAACTACTATTCAAATAAAGTTTGGTAGTCTAAAAGATAAAATAAGTCTTCATCTAATTCAATAACTAAAAAATTTGAAAGAATATAGCCATAAATCAGTATTTTGTCAATACCAAAGTAGTTCACAACATATTCATCGAATTCATAATTATTTAACTGATAGGTGAAATATCTTTCTTTTTCAATTCTTTTATAAACAAGGATTTTTTCAGGAACATTGCCAAAAGATATTGAATTTATGAAAGCAGAGTCACAAATTAATTCACCTGTAGATCTACCAACTATTGGAAACTGTCTAATTCCTGGACACAATTCATCATTATTTGAATATTGCTTAATAATTTGAAATTGTAAAATAATATCATGAAGATCAAATCCATTTTTGGTCTTATGAGTTAATTTAATTCCCTTAAGCTGTTGTTTACCTTTCTCAATGTATTGCTCATATTCTTGTAAAGTAATTGCGTCAATCTTGTAAGTATACTCATCAGAACTATATTGTAATCCATTCTGTCTATCATACACTATTTCTTTTGGTAAAATAATATAATTTTCCTTACTATCATGATTTATCCCCTCAACATCTCCATAGTATATCAGGAACAATTGATCATGAGGGATAGCTTTGATGGGTATATCTTTTAAATCATTTGTTATACAAAGAAGGTTATCTCCGATTCTTTTAATATTGGTTGGAAGTTGACGGTAAATAGCATTTGACTGTCTATGATCGATTAATTCACAATTGAATGACTTGAATTTAACGAGAGAACTGTCATCAAAATATACAATCATTTTAGTTAATGGTTCAACAAAATATTGATCTGATGGAAAATCTTTGTCATCATGTTCATTGATAAAATTAATCCGAAACTCATGGAGTACCTTTTTTTGATTCATTAAACTAATAATAATCCAATCTATGTTTCTGTCATCGTAAACTATACCAGTATATGGAAATTCAATGACAATTAGTGTAGTTTTCTCCAAAATTGCCTTTATTTTAAGATTAGGATTTCTTAATATAAGTCGAAAAGCCTGAGGATGATAGGATAGGAAAAGATCTTCCCTCCTTAATTGTGGAGGTATGCTTTTTATTTCAGCTCCATCATTTTCAATGCGAATGGTATCTTTGACCAGAAATTAGAACATCCTATTATTATATTCTGGAAAAATATATTTTTATTTATAAATATACTAATATTTATAACCAAATAAATAAAATAACTATCCAAAGACATCTGCTAGTACTCAATTTGGTGTGCAAGAACTAGTAAGATCATTTTGAAATAAGTATTAGTGTTATAATACTTCAATTAAGAAGGAGAAAATATTATCGGCTTCTATTGGGATCAAGTTTTTAAATCAATCGTTTTAGGAACCCCACAACTGAATTAGTACTCTTTTTGCGCGAATTGATAAAACTTTTGAACGAGATTTTAATATAGAGAAGACAAAATTTTCATTATTTCATCAAAAAATTTCCAAACTATACTTAAACAGAAAATATTACCTAGAAAAAGAATCAAAATTTGCATAAATCGTAATTATGAAGAAGGTTTTTTCAATATAGCATTTATAAGATACCCTAGACCTTAATTTGAAAATATTCTAGGGATCATTTTTCACTAATCAAGGAGAGAGATTTGAGAAGTAAAAAGAAATTGATTTATATCTTATTATGGTGGATTGAAAAGCATATTTGGTTAATTATAGTCCAGTCATTTTTGTTTTTACCTTTAAAAATATGGTCTCGATTGTAAAATAAGGCAAAGATACAAATAATAATTCTCTTCAAGCCCAAATCTTAGAGAAGAATCTCGCAGCCTAAATAAAGGAGTGCAAAAAATCTACACTATTGTAAAAGAATTTTGAAGTCTGTAAGAATGACTGACAAAAGAAAAGAAACATTAACCGAGTTTTTAAGAGACTTTAAATGCCTTAAATTTTCCTTCATTTTTTTTTTCATTTGAAAATATTCTCACCAAATTATCTTTTACTGATTAATCGAATAAATAGTCTGTTAGCTTATAATTTTTGACTTTTTTTTAAGGACTGACCAGTTAACAGCAGTAATATGACGGGCGATTGCTACCCACACTAATTTTCTTTTTCCTTTTGCGTGGAAATAAAGAATTCAATTTTTTGACCATTAATAATAATTTATTTGAGTTTATGCCATTTCTCCACGATAATTATGAATAATTACGCTGTCCTTTTACGTGTATGGAACAAAGAAGCTTATCAAGATGTAGTAAGAAGAATATTATTACCCCAAAGACCACTTTTATTTGAAATGGGAAGAAAAAAATAAAGAAAAAAGCTTGGGAGTATATTTTTGACGTAGATTTATAATTTATTTATTAACTAACTGAAAAATTCAGTTTTAGCATATTTTCTAATAAGATTATTAATCTGGCTACTAATTCAGGATTTTATCTAATTAAACAAAAATATTCTAGGTCTATTAGGAAATCTAGGGGAAATATATCTATAACAAAATCGTTAGATTTCAAACAATATTTCTAATTCTAATTTTGAACCAAATTCATCAAACCTCGTTAAATTTTACGAGGTAAAAACAGGTAAAATACAAATTTTATAAATCAAGAGTAATGTCGGCTTGAATTTTTGATAAAGTTTTTTATTAGGGAAAAAGATATTAAGAATTAGATATATTATTTCCTGTTTATATAAGTACTGAGAAGGAAAAAAACATTACGAATAT
>DAHXPE010000359.1 GCA_027364495.1 Candidatus Heimdallarchaeota archaeon
TTTTAGTTAGATTTTTAACAAAACTTATACTTTTTAAACTGTCAATAAAGCTGAACTATAATACTTTTACAAAAGATTCTTTATATTGAATTTTGATTTATTGAATGTAAAATATTAAAGAATAAGGTTGAATGAGAAAATGAATAGTTTAGAATTAATTAAACTATCTATAAGTGAGCAATATGCTGCAGCTATAAAAATGTTAGAAGATACTATTACTGAATGTCCAGATGATTTATGGCAAAAAACTGATGGTGAAAAAATTTAGTGTGTTTTAAGTACAGATCCACAGACTATACAGAAATTTGCATCTGAGTCGGTTGGGGTTCCACAAGTAGAACAATATTTTGAAGGAGCGTTAGCGGGACTCAAAGTCTGAGAAGGTGAATAAATTTGAGCTAATGGGACAATAACTTTCTTAGTATCATTTGATTTATAAGCAACAACAAAGCAAACAACAGTTGCTATAAGTAAAATACTTCCAAAAACAAGTAAGATAACACCAACAGGTACTAAAATTGGTGCATTAACACCAATCTGAATGTTTGCATCAACACCTTTAGAACCATCAGCTTTCATAACGACAAAGGTTAAATCTTTATTAAAATCTGAAGATTTAAGGGTAAAATAAAGAACTCCGGTACCAGAAGCTATCCAAAAAGATTGATTTGATGGATCGGATAATAAAGAACCGTTCTTATCGACATTCATTGCATAAGTTGTAATAGAATTTTCATTTATGTTACTTACTACTACATAGCGAACATTATTTAGATATTGCTGAACATCAGCAGTAGAAGCAAGACCTAAAAAATATGAATCTGCTTTAATTCTAATATTAACTATTTTTTCATAATTAACATTTGAAAGATACATACTCATATTACCATTATGCCCATTAGAAGCTTGATTAGGCGTGGTGTCTATTTTAAATGATTGAGAAACAAATGCATAAGAACTGTTACTTTGGAGGTGAAATATTGGAGAATTCATATAACCCTGATTGTCTGCAATAACTGCTGGAACTGTAAGAACAGCAATCCCACCAATTAACATGGAAACAGAAATAATTAAGAAAAATAAACCAAAAATCGAACCTAATACTCTAACAAGGGTGGCCATATTCTAATCAACTTTGAAAAATTTGTGTTCAACAAATATTATATCTCTTAGATCCTTTTAAATATTTGAAATGAGGTATATGAATAGATAGATTTAGTAAAAATTAGTAAGAAATTGTTTTTACAGATTTTAATACGATAAAATAATCTCAAATTGACCTTATCATATGCCAATAATTTTATTATGTGAGGTTAATTATAAAAAAACTAATATTTTTAGTTAGGAACGTTAGTTTTTTCACTTATATTTAACCAAGTATATTTTGAAGCAGTAAATAACAACCCAATAAAGGAGAAAAAATCCAATAGTACTAAAACCAGTAATCCATAGCTATTAACCAATAACGATTTTTTCTGAATGATTTGTACTGGATCATATAAACTGAAAAGTCCTCTCATATACCAAGTATTTAATGATGAGACTAAGAAACTTAGTATAAAGGTCCCAATAATTGTTAAAATGAAGATACCAGCAATAATACCTCCTTTATTTTTAAAAAGTAAAGCAATGGTTGCAGTGAAGGTAATTATAAAAATATAGAGAGGTAATAGACTTATAATTGCCATAATTTCCCATTCCTTATCATAGGTTTTACCATTCAAAGCTTCTGTAAATAATAAAAGAAAAACTGATACTATTGTGAGTATTACTAATTCAATGAAAATTGCAATTAATCTTTGTATAACTACTTGCTTGTTATCAAGTGATAACCCACCAAGAATCTCTCCATAGCCTGAATTAGCATCTCTTCTAATAGCTTTACTAACCCAAAAGTAACTTAGTGGTAAAAATATTATCCAAATGATTCCCACTGTATTAGTGCAAAGAAACCATAAATAGGGAGCGGTACTTAAATTATGACCGTACGTAAAAACAGAAAAAATAGGTGTTTGTCCAAAACTGTGAATGGAAGCTTCAACAGCAGTATTACCTGGATAATGACTAATTTGAAAGGGAAAAAGTAGAAAAAGAGCAAAACTTCCTATAAATAATAGAATATTATCAGAATAAATAAAATCTGCCATTAGTGGATATTTTGGTGCGAATATTCTCCCCCAAAATACAAAAGGATTATTTCTAACATTTTTTGGAAAAAAACCTGATTTTACTTTATTTATGCTATTTAAGAATGAATGATATAGTACACGAAATGGAGTCAATAATTTTTTTACCAGAGAATCGTTGGTTCGTGAGACATTTGATATGGCTATTTTCCTTTTTAAAAATACTCGGAAAAAACTTATGTGAAGACCAGCGTCATCTATTAAATCTTTCTTGTCAAAAATTACTATGGTAACGATTAATAAAATAAAACTGTAAATTACGAGCATTACCGGGTAAAAATGAAACGATATAGAAAATATATTTGCCTCTTTGGCATAGGATCCATATAATATGTACTGATTTGGTTGATAATAAGAGAAAGGAACTAAATCTAGTAAGTAGTTCAAATTTGCATTAATTCTAAAAACTGTTTGCGATACAAAACTTACCAATACTATTAGAATAGCTAGTTGAAGACCCTTGGTAGTATTACTCATTAATAAACCAAGAAAAACTCCTAAGAGCAATCCAAATATGCCAAAAAGAATTCCCCAACCAGTTATTGTATCAATTTTGTCCTGAGTAAAAAGTCCTTTAGGTCCAAAAGAATGAACTGACAAAAATATAAATTGTATTATAAAGAATGCAATTATTGGTGTAAGACTTGAAAAAATTCTGACTAAGAGCATTTTTTTTCTTGATACTGGCAATGTATGCAATAATTCCCCAGTTTTTTCTGAAATTGATTGAACACTTGTCCTTACACCGGTCGTTATAGTATACGTTAATAACCCAATGACCAGAAAAGGAATCAGAAAAGTCAGCCATAAATCATACATCCATATCGCATAACTGATGAGAAAAATCATCCAAGAAACGTGCCAGGCTATATTATGCCTTAATTCAGTTAGATAAATCGAAAATGCTTTCATAATTAAATCTCCTCTTTTTGATAAAGTGGTAAAAAATATTCTTCAAGATTTGGTTCAGGGATAACAAAATCATCAATATATTCTAAATTGCTTATTTTTTTTACAAATTCTTTAGTTGAATAATTAAAATACGCCGTAACTTTTCCATTGGAATCAGTACTAATTTTGGCATCTAATTTAGAAGCTAATTCGTCAATTGAATAGCCATTACTCTTTTTAAAAATTGCCTTTCTAGGTACTTTCTGTAATAATTTTTCAACATCTCCGTTTGAAATGATTTTTCCTTCCTTGATTACTGTAACAATATTACAGAGGGACTGAACCTCAGTCAAAATATGAGATGAAATAAAGATTGTTTTGCCTCTTTTGGAAAAATTTTGTATAGTTTTATCAAAAACTGCTTGCATTAAAGGATCAAGACCAGATGTTGGCTCGTCAGCAATAAGAATTTCAGGATCATGCATCAAAGCTTGGACAATACTCACTTTCTGTCTATTGCCTTTTGAAAGTTCCCTAGTTTTGCGATTCAGATCAAGGTCAAATTCTGAAACTAAATCATCAAATAAAGGTGCTCCACCACGTAATTTAGCAATGTAACGAAGATATTCTCCGACAGTGTAATGTCTATAAAGTTCGTAATCAGAAGGTAAGTAGCCAATCATTTGTTTAGCCTCAATAGTTCCTGCTTCAGACCCAAAAATTGAAACTTGCCCATTTGTTTGTTTTAATAATCCAACAAGAATTCTGATGGTAGTTGTTTTTCCTGCACCATTTGGACCAAGAAAGCCATGAATTGATCCTTTTTCAACAGTAAAAGAAACATGTTCAATACCTCTATTACGACCGTAGTATTTTGTAAGGTCTGATACATCAATTGCGGTTTTGATAGAATCCATAATTGTCACCTATTATAATTTTTAGTTTATTTTTTTATCTTGTCTTATTTTTATCTTCTAAATTTATTTTCAAGATTTTTTGTTCAATTTTTAGCTTTTTTTGTCATTTTTTCAAATATTTTATACTAAAGTCAATTATTGAACTTATATTATATTTTTATACTCGAGTATAAAAATATTTGTAAATTAGTAAAAAAAATATATATTTAAAAAATTAAATTTGGTACTAAAAGATTTAAAAAAAATTTTTTTTTAAGTAAATAAAGGAAATTTTTAGATTAAATAGATGTGCCAAGGTAAAAACCGTCCTAAAAAAACCCAAACTTCAAAATTAAAGTGGAAAAATAAAATAAAATCATAAAAATGAAATTATTGATAATTCTTAATTCCATGTTCAATAATCTTTATAATAATATCAAGATCGTCCTTTATTTCCTCGTCCTGCCTTTTAAGCAATTTACCTATGACAATAGTTTCTCTAATCATAAATACAAAATTAATGAAAATTCTTCTCATTTTTATATAGAATTCAGTATCAATTGATGCGTTTTTAAAAATATTAACGAATATTTGATCTACTAATTTCACCAGATTAGCTTCGAGATTGCGATATTCTTCCTCACTTTCTGTTATTGCCAATCCTTGGGCGATTTTTTCATACACTCTTTTATTAATTAATAAACTCTCAGCAGATAAAAGAAGTCCTGAATGAGCTGGATAAATATCATCAAACTTAACATATGCTTGAATAATTGTTCTTAATTCTTTGTTATTACCTGCTGAATTAAATTCATCAGTTAAAAGTTTAAGAAACAGTTTATATATATTTGATAATACACCGGTTAATAAATCATCTTTTGATTCAAAATAATTATAAACAGTGGCTTTAGCATTACCGGAATTTAAAGCTATATCTTCTACTTTTGCGTTTGCATAACCTTTTTCGATAAATTCCTTTTCAGCATATTTAATAATTGTTTCTCTATTTATTTGCCTTTTTCTCATTTTTCTGAGATTTTTAGAAGATGAGTCTTCTTGTTCTTTGCTCAATGTTTTCAAAACTTCTAATTTATTCATATAAAGCAATTATTCTCTAAAATTAGGAAAATTTTTTACATTGGTTATTATTGTCAACAACTTGTATCAATTCAATTTAAAAAATCCTTAAGTCAAAATTTAAACTCAAGTTTAAAAACTTTAAGGAGAAAAAAATGAATTCTAGAATAACAATTCGGAAAAGTTCCAACTTAAACATATATTTTTGATGTTAGTATCAGGATGACTATGAGTCAAGCCAATAATCATTTACAATAATTTCAGAGATTCGATATACTAACATTGATCAAACCTGATTTGAATCTGATGATTTAAAACTGTTAACAACAGTTAATTACTTAATATTTAAATTTTTTCATAAAAATTATTTATTTCATTAATTACATCATCTAAGTCTTTAGAAATACTACTTTTTTATCCTTAAACATTAATAATTGTCTAAATATCGGTAAATTGCGACTAGATCCAAGCAATAATGGTTTTTATGTTTTGACATTGTTAAAAGTTTGTCCATGTAAAAATCTAATATCAAAAGAAATTTCAGCACAATCAGGAAAAACATTTGCTTTTGTTCCACTTTGGATAATTGTTGGAACAACTGTCATTCGTAAACAAGAATAGAAAAATCGAGCTAGGCCAAAGTTTTTTTGTTCAAGATGATCAATAAACTTGTCAGCAATTTTTGGATCTAGTAAAGAGAATCATATGATGTTTTCTAACTTTAATCCTTAACAGTATCTTTCCATGCATCAGCCATAAATTGATTTTTGCCATGTTTTAAAAAATCTGATGCACAGACTTAAGGAGGCTAATTATTAGTAATACTACATATTCTAATAAATTTGATTTGGTAAAATTTTTAAACTATAATAAATTTCATGTAATTACTTAGATTTCTCGGAGGTATTGATTCCTTGGACTGGCAATACCTGTAAGTTTCTTGTTTATAACAGTATTATATTTATTTGAAAGAAACAACTTATTGGTTTTTCAAAATAATGTTAATGACAGTAGTCCAGAGTTCCGTTCTGAATCTAATAATTTAAGAATGATTTTTTTTTTCAAAAATCACTTTTTTGAATCAATTAGTTTTAAATTCTTTTCTTTAAGCCATCAGAGACCTTGGCGTTCATGGTATTGAATTAAAGGTAATACTATAACGTTATCGTTTTAGAACATGATTTTTTGACCTTTTTTTAAAAATAAAATTTTTGATTTTATTTTTAATTTTGGTCCAAACCTGATTAATTTTGCATTCCCCTTTAGAAAACGCCAATGATAGACTAAATCGCTTTAAAAAAGTGTTTAAAAAATTTTTAAGAATTTTATTAATAAATAAAGTTAAAATTATGATTAAAAATGAATTAAAAATAATTACCATAATATAGGGTAAAAAATATGATACAAACAATGTTAGAAAATGTAGTAGATAAACAAAACTTATCGTCAATAGAAGCAAATGAATTTTTGGAAGCTATTATGAAAGGAGAAGTTTGTGAATCTGTCACTGCTTCTTTTTTGACCGCAATGAGAATGAAAGATATTTCATCCGAAGAATTGACTGGATTTTTGAATGTCATGAAATCTAAAGTCGTTCCGATTCATTATACTAGATCTGAACCTATTCTTGATGTTTGTGGAACTGGTGGAGCTAAATTTAAGACATTCAATGTTAGTACTGCTATTTCATTTGTCTTGGCATCAGGTGGAGTTTCAGTTGCAAAACATGGCAATAGATCTTTTAGCTCTAAATGTGGATCAGCTGATATTTTAGAAACTTTAGGCTTTAATATTAACTTTACTTTTGACCAGGCCGAAGAACTGCTTAATAAACAACAAATGACGTTTCTTTTTGCACCGCTTTATCATCCAGCTATGAAGAATGTATCATCCATTCGAAAAGCTCTTGGTATTAGAACAATATTTAATATTTTAGGTCCCTTAACCAACCCTGCTAATGTTGATAGACAATTGTTAGGCGTTTATGATAAAAATCTAATTCAAAAGTTTTTGGATGTCTTTGAATACTATCATTATAAATCCGGAATGATTGTCCATGGTGAATTAGGTTCTGATGAAATAGTAACTTGTGGCAAAACAACTATTGGTCTGTTCAATGGAAAAAAATCCATTATAAATGTCTCACCCAAATCTTTTGGTTTACAAAAATCTTCTCCTCAAGAGATAGCAAATGTCGAACCTGAGAAGTCTGCAAAAATTTTAGTTGACATTTTTAATGGTAAAAAATGTCCTGTAACAGATTTTGTTCTTGCTAATGCGTCTGCTGGATTTTTAATTTCAGAAAAAGTTTCTTCATTAAAAGAAGGCGTCGAATATGCAAGAACTTTACTTGAAAACGGTTCCGCGATGAAAAAATTAGAAGATTGTATTAAAGGATCTGGTGGCAATATTGATAGACTTAGAACATTTATCGAATAAATTACTTGCTATAGTACAAAATACTCGAAACTTATTAGATAAAGGATACTATTCCAATCAAGCAAAATTTATTCATCAATATAACAGATCTACAATTATTGATGCAATAAACAAATGTAAAGGATTTCCAGTAATTGCTGAATTAAAATTTTCAACGCCTGTTACTAGTTTACATCACGAACCCACTTTTGATTCAGCAAAAAATAGGTTAGCAGAGTATGCAAGATCATCCATCTGTGGAATCTCAATACTTACAGAACCTGACTTTTTTTCAGGATCATTAGAGTATTTAGATTACGCAACAGCGACAGTAGAAACTGAAATCCCTATTTTAATGAAGGATTTTATTATAGATCCCTTACAAATTGATTGTGCAAAAAATTTTGGAGCTTCATCAATTTTACTTATTTCCAGTATATTAACTAAAGACAATCTCCAAAAATTAATTAATTATGCTTTCAAACAAAATTTAGAAGTTCTTTTAGAAGTAAATAATGAAGATGAACTTAATAAAGCTTTAGAATCTTCTGTTAATTTGATTGGAATTAATAACAGAAACTTAAGTACAATGAAAGTTACGTTAGACACAACAGAGAATTTATTAAAGCTTGTAAATAAAAAAGGTAAAAAAATTATTTCATTAAGTGGTATAAACAATATTAATGATGTTATCAAAATGAAAAAAGCTGGAGCTGATGGAATCTTGGTAGGTTCTTCTCTTATGTCAAGTAGTGATTCCAAGTCTCTTATTAAGGAATTTACTTCTGGTTCGG
This sequence comes from Candidatus Heimdallarchaeota archaeon, assembly GCA_027364495.1. Next base: position 8,263 of record DAHXPE010000359.1, read on the forward strand.
ATGTCTTTGCATGAAAGAAAAATTGAAAGTTAAATTTTGCGGTTTACAATCTGAAGAGGACATTCAGAATTGCATTCAGGCTGATTATTTGGGTTTTATTGTAGAAGTACCTGAATCTAAAAGAAATATTTCACTTGAGCAAGCAGAAAAATTAATTCACCATTCAAATTATGAATTTACTGCAGTTGCAGTTACTAAGAACTTAAATAAAATTGAATTAATTTCTGAGACCATTCATCCAGATTTCATTCAGCTTCATACTAAAATTCAGGATTTAGATAATGTTCTAGGTCGTCTTGAAACAATAGATCAACAATTTATTTTGACAATAGGAAGTTCTGAAAATGAAATAATTAACGCCAAGATTTTGAATCATGAAATCGGTTCAAAATCTGAATATATACTTATTGATTCTATTGTTGACAATAATATTGCTGGAGGATCTGGGAAAACTCAAAACCTGCTTAAAACAGCAGAAATTATTGAAAAAAATAATAAATTACGATTTGTAATAGCTGGAGGGTTAAACAGCGAAAATGTCATTAATTTTGTACAGAAAATAAAACCTTACGGTGTAGATGTCTCCAGTGGAATTGAAAACACTAATAATATAAAAGATAGAAAATTGATAAATAAATTTCTCTCAACTTTAGAACAATATAATAATGAAGGCTAAAATATGATGCAAGAAGAAATAAAATTTTCAGATTATCCAATAGATGGAATGTTCGGAGAATTTGGAGGTAGTTATGCCCCTGAGATGCTTCTCCCGGCATTAGAGGAATTAGAGTATACATTTAATAAATTATTGGCAAAACCAGACTTTATTCAAGAATTGGATTATTATAATAAAAACTACGGTGGACGTCCCTCTCCTCTTTATCACGCTAAACGTTTGTCAGAACGCACTCATGGTGCACAAATTTATTTGAAACGTGAAGACCTGATTCACACCGGGGCTCATAAATTCAATAACGTCATGGGACAAGCCTTGCTTGCAAAATCAATGGGTAAAAAAAGAATTATAGCTGAAACAGGTGCAGGTCAGCATGGTGTAGCTACTGCAACTATTGGTGCTATGCTTGGTTTAGAAACAGTAATTTATATGGGTAAAATAGATATTGAAAGACAAAAACCAAATGTTGATAAAATGAAGTTATTAGGGGCAGAAGTAATTGCTGTTACAACAGGTTCTCAGACTTTAAAAGATGCAATAAATGAATCTTTGCGTGATTGGGTTAGGTCCATTGAATCAACTCATTATTTAATAGGATCAGTCGTTGGGCCACATCCTTTTCCAAAGATTGTTCGGACATTCCAATCAATAATTGGGATTGAAATTAAAAGACAATTTAAGGAGACTACAAATAATTCTCTTCCAGGTACAATCATAGCCTGTGTTGGTGGAGGGTCCAATGCTGCTGGAACATTTTATCCTTTTATTGATGACTATAATGTTGATTTGATAGGAGTAGAAGCAGGCGGTAAAGGACCGAATAAAAATGAGAATTGTGCATCTTTAACAAGAGGCAAAATTGGAATTTTACATGGATCAAAAATATATTTACTTCAAAACGAGCAGGGACAGGTAGAAGAATCCTACAGTATTTCAGCTGGACTAGATTATCCAGGTGTTGGACCAGAACATTCATTTTGGTACTCAAAAGGTCGTGCTTCTTATGAAATGATTTCTGATTCACAAGCAATTAATGCCTTTAAGACTTTAGCAAAATCTGAAGGTATTATTCCAGCTCTGGAATCATCCCATGCAGTAGCAAAAGCAATGGAATTAGCCCCTGAATTGTCGAAGGATGATACGATTGTTGTTACTTTATCTGGACGTGGTGATAAGGATCTTCCTTATTTACAAAAACTTGGAGTTATTTAGATGAGCATATTAGAAAACCAGTCTTTGATTCGTAAAAGATTACATGATAATATAAGCAAGGGAAAAAAGTCAATTGCAACTTATTTAATGCTTGGTTATCCAGATCTTCAAAGTTCGGTTAATGCAATGATTGAATTAGCTAAATTCGATATTGATATCATTGAAATCGGATTTCCTTTTAGTGACCCCATTGCTGATGGTCCAATTATTCAAAACGCTAGCAATATTGCCCTTCAACAGGGTGTTACCATAGAAAATCTCTGGGATGCTGTAAGATTGATTACATCGGAAACTAAAGCTCTACCGTTAGTAATGACTTATGGAAATATTCCTTACCAATACGGATTTGAAAAATTTTGTAGATATGGAGTCGAAGCTGGAGTTCAAGGAATAATATTGCCTGATGTTCCACCCAAATATTATCCTCAGCAATTACAAGAACTAAATCCAATCTTTTTAGCTAGCCCTCTTACAAATGCTACTAGATTACAAGAATTAATAAATAAAACAAAAGGGTTTTTATATGTAGTATCTCATTTAGGTATAACTGGAGAAACTGCTCAATTAGATGACAGGTTAATTCAATTGATTAAGAAGATAAAAGAGATTGATAATACTTTACCTAAACTTCTTGGCTTTGGAATTTCGAATAAAAACTCAGTAAGAAATGCTTTAAATTTAGGATTTGATGGAATAATAATTGGCAGTGCGTTAATCAAAACTCTCGATGTCCACGACGACTTTTCTAAGCTTCATCTACTAATGGAAGAAATAACTGCTGAATTACAAAACTAATATGGGATAACTGTTTATTAAATATCTTTGATCCCATCTACTGTTTCTCTTATTTTTTTTAGCTCCAATTATTGTTATCTAGCCTCTAATAATAAATGTCAATAACCTAAAAAATTTGGTTGGATTAATAAAAAAAGGTGGAACCTCCTTTCTATAACGTACGTAAGATTCTCCAAATCTAGAAATCAATTCTTTCTCCTCAATAAAATGAATATGAATATAGAAACCAAAGGAGTACAAAACAAAATTAATTAAGGAATAAACAGTCAGATTAAATATAAAACCTCCTAAAGAAATAAAGAGCAATCCGCTATACATGGGATGTCTTAACACAGAATATATCTGATTTTCTTGAACAGAACTTTCTTCTGGAAAATAAAGGTAGACTGCGGTAGTATAATCGATACCGAAAGTTTGAATTGATCTAAAAGATAGAGAGAGACCTAATAAAAGCATTATAAAACCAATAAGTAGTTGACTTGCGTAGAAATAATTTTTCCAAGGTGATTTAAAGAATGAATAAAAAGGCTGGGATAAAAAGTAACTAAAATCAGTCTGAGAAATAGGATTAGAATAATTTGGTAAATGATTGAAATTATAGAATGCTAAAAAAATGATTATTGTAATACCACTCAATCCAATTGGTAAAATTCTTTGATAAGAAAGAGATCCCCACTTATTTTTTAATTTATCACGCCACAACCACATTTGACTTAACAGTAAAAAACATATTATTTCAATTACTAAAAATCCAATAATCGGAAAATAAAGAATTACAAAACCTGCTAATTTCACAGAAAAACTTTCTGGATATAAGATTATTACATTTAGCACATAAGATGCAATCCATATGACTATACATAGGTAGATAGGAACAATTAAAATTCTTATTCCATTTAGCATGGGCGTTTTTTCTCTAAATTTGTCAAATCCTTTGAGTAACAAATTTACTCCTCAATAGTATTTTGAAATATTAATAAGTTTCCTAAATAGAGATATATTCAATTCCCACCAATTTTTTTGAATGTCAGTATTAAAGAATTATGTATTACTTGTAAATAACATCAATGACAAAAAAATAATTTTCATTATTGGATTCTTAAATAGGATTACAGAATTTTGGTCATGTGAACAAGGAAATCGTGTTTTTTAAGATCATCTCTTGAATAATGAACTAAATCAAATCCAGTTATTAAAAAATTATTTTTTTGAAAAAATTTAATCGCAGGAAAGTTACTCGATTGACATTCAACTACGATTGCTTTAGCGGACCATTGTCGAGCTATTTTTTCACTATGTTTTAAAAGTTCGGTTCCAATTCCTAAATTTTGAAATGAAGGTTCGACATAGATATCCCAAATCTTATAGATATCTATCGATTGAAATCCAATTGATAAAAAAGCACTTTCATGGTTATTTTGATTAAAATATGAAAAAAATCGTGCAAATTCGTCATAATCTTTTGATAAATTTCTTGTTATTTTACCATTAAAAGGCTCATTGAATTCTTTTACCTTAAATTCGAAAGTCATGTTAATATCTTGTTCAGATTTAATAATAACATCCAAATATTTGGAAGATTTATATGTAAAAACAAGGTTCTTATTTAATGGAAAATCTTGACGAAAAACTTCTTTAATCATAAGATTCGCATGCAAAAAGATTTTTTTTAATTAATTTAGCAATATAATTCAACGAATAATATAAGTTTTTCAACCTTGTTGAGATTTTTTTTTTAGAGGAGTAGACTTAATTTAAAATGTGAATTAGAATAATCCAATTTTGAAATGCTTACAAAACAAAGAGGTTCTTTGCTTCCTTCTTATAAACAATAAAAAACTTGTTCAGCAAAAACTAATTAATTAAGAGGCATAAAAACGGCAATTAGACCGATATTTAATGAAAGTGCGAAAATTTGAATAAGAATTTTAATTGTTCCTATCTACCTATGTATAGTCATATGGATTGCATCTTAT
>DAHXPE010000373.1 GCA_027364495.1 Candidatus Heimdallarchaeota archaeon
TCTAGGTAAAACACGATACAGAGGACTTAAAAAGATTAGTTTTCAAAACAGAATGATTTTTTTAGTCATAAACATCACACGATTAGCCCGACGATGTTTTAAGGATGGTATTAGTTCTCTTCATACCCCGCATGTCAGAGGACACTCCGTCTTCTAATAGTAAACGGGGGTTAGTATGAGCTTTTTTATTTTTTTACCCTAGTTCCATACAGTCTTTTATCACCTATTTTATGATAATTTTTACTTTGAATGAAAAAATAAATCTTTTTAAAAGGTAATTATTCAGCATTCTCTAATAATGATTATTTTGATCGGATTTTTAGAGTTTTACCTATTGAGGATCGTCTAAAATTTTATCTGGTTGTATGAAAGAAGGGAGCATTAAAAAGTGAAATTCAAAAATTATTATCAATTCAAGATCCAAAAAGTCTTGAAATGGTCGTAAAGGAATTTAAAAAAAATGGATTCTTAGAAATATTGCAACATAAGGATAATCAAGCAATTGCAAAAAATAATGAATATTATTATGTAAGCGAGGAAAATTTTACTAAAATTATGAATCATATTTGTGATTGTTCATCTATTTCTTTTACTAAGTCGCTTTTCAATCTGTTATATGCTGATAGATCCAATTTCACTCCTGAAATATTAGAAAAATTTCAACAAAGATTAAAGTTAAATGATTTCAGTGATCAGGTTATATTTTTGTTGTTAGATAGAAGCATTTCCTTATTTTTCCTATATATTTTAGAAAAAGGTATGCTATTTAGAAATGAAAGTAGAATAAAAGATATTTTTAACGATTTTATGATTCAATCCTTGCTTACCAGTGCGATAAGAAATTTTAAGCTCGAGTTATTTGAAAAAGAAATTTCTGAACGAATAGAGAGAGAGAGACCGGATCAAGAATATTTTATGATCAAACAATGGAAAAAAAATATAGCATGAATATTTTTATTTCAATAAATGCTTTTGAAACTTTCTAAAATTTGGGGAATTGGTAATTCCAAAAGATCATTATTTTAATTTGTGACAATAATACAATGTTTTTATAATAGCTAATAAAGAAAGTATTAAATACATTCATAAGTTAATTTTAATGGCGACTAGAGACATGTCTAAAAAGTCTATTCCTAAAATTTCGTTTGAAGGCGGTAGTAAAACCAAAAAATTCGTTATTTTTGAACTCAATGACTCAAAATTAGCTGTTCCTGTTGAACAAATTTCTCAAATTACTAAATTTGAACGTGTTTTTCCCCTTCCTAATGCACCTTCTTATATTCTTGGAGTAATTAATCTTCGTGGTAAGATAATCTCTTTAATTGATCTTGAAAAAAGATTAAATCTACGATCTGTTGAACCGAATTTGGATGAATCAAAACAGATTCTTTTTGTTGATTTAGGATTTGAAACTGTTGGTATGCTGATAGATCGAGTTGTCACTTTAGCAAATATTTCATCGGATGAAATTAGCGAGGATTTGGAATTAATCACTGGGCAAATATCTATGGAATATTTAAAAGGCGCAGCAATCCAGAATGAAGATATTATTATCATTTTGAACCTAGATATGATTTTATCCGAATATGAAATTCAAGAGATCATTGACATTAAATCGAGACTTGAAAAAGCTCTTGAAACCAGGGAAAAGATTGAAATAAGTGAAGAAGAACTTGTTGATCTTAATCTTGGGGATGATGATTTCAACTTAGTCGAGTAATTTAGAAAAATATTCTTTTAAACCATTCACGAAATTATATTTTTGAATGATTTTCTTTACAGACTGATTTGAAAAAAAAAATTTTGATAATTTCTTCAAGTATAAATACAAATTTAGTCTTAAGATTATCATCAAGTAATTTTAGTTTATTATCTTGTCTTTGTAAATAAAAAGATCTATAAAAGGTATCGTTGCAGTTAAATGGTCGAAAAAATCAAAAAAGCGGTCATTGTTGATGATTCATTATTAATCAGAAGTATTTTAATAAAACTACTGAAGGAATTAAATTATAAAGTCGCTTCTGAAGCAAGTAATGGTCTTGATGCAATCCAAAAGGTAAAAACTTACAAACCAGATTTACTTATAATGGATGTTATGATGCCAAAAATGGATGGGTTAACATCTCTTACCGAAATTATGCGAAATACTCCAACTCGAACCATTATAGTTAGTTCTTACGACGAAAAATATTTAGACATTGCTTTCCGTTCTCTTGAGATAGGTGCTTTAGCTTTTATTGCCAAGAATACTAATCTAACAGTATTTGAAAATGAGATTAAATCTCAAATTAAAATAATCGAAAATGCCAAAATACCTAAAAAACTTGTTATTAACCCAAAATTGGCATCTGTTCCAACTTTTACTGACACTAAAAGACTTATTCTTAAAAGCAAACATCTGCTTATTATAGGAGCTTCTACCGGTGGTCCTAATTTGGTTCATGAAATTATTTCTAAACTACATAAACCATTTCCACCAGTTATAATTGTACAACATTTGCCTGTAGGATTTACTGATAGTTTTTCTAGCCGTATGAATAATCGATCTGAACTTGAAGTTTTAGTTGCGGAGGAAGATATGCATTTAAGGCCGAATACAGTTTATATCGCTCCTGGTGGAAAACATTTAATTTTAAAAAATGATTTAGCTATCAAATTTTCTCTTACTGAAGGTGATAGAATTAATGGTGTTATTCCTTCCCTTGATCCTACCATAATGAGTGCATCGCATATCTTTAAGGATCAATTAACAATTGTAGTCCTAACGGGAATGGGAACTGATGGCTTAAGTGGCTGTCGCTATGCTAAAAAGAATAATGCATTCATTATAACGCAAGATGAAGATTCATGCGTTGTTTATGGAATGCCCAAAGCAATTAATGATGAGTTATTATCAGATTTTACTGGTGATCCATCAAGTATTATTTCATTATTAAATCAACGATTGAGTGGTACATAAATGAGTGAAAAACAGTCCATACCCCCAGAATTGATTGATGCTTTACAGGAAGTTGGTAATATTGGCGCTGGTCATGCTGCCAATGCCTTAGCAGATATTCTTAATAGAAAAATTGATTTATCATTACCTAAATTTAATATTTTTTCGCTTGAAGAATTATCTACCGTTTCTTGGGGTAATAAAAATCAATGGGATCCCTATGCTTTTATAATGGTTCAAACGAAAGGCTCTTACAAATTTAATGTGCTGGTTATATTTAATAAAGAAACCATTTTTTCAATCCTCAAATTAATTGCTGGTGAAACGATTGATCCAGAAAATTTGGATTTAGATGAACTTTCCAAATTTGATCAAAGTGCAACTACTGAAATAGGAAATATATTGGCTTTGCATTATTTAACAGCAATCGGTGATTTCTTAGATATAAGATTCAAGGATGAAGAATTACCAAGTCAACCGACATTGGTCATAGAGACATCTGAAGCAGTACTTTTGAGTTTAGCCGCTTCATCATCTAGTGATTTCATGAATATTATTTCTATAGAGTGTGAAATTTTTACTTCTGACAGTGTTTTGCGACCAGTTGTGGTGCTAATTCCAGATCAAAACACCATAACTAAGGCAAGAGAAAAGCTCTTTGGATAATAAAAATTTTTAAGGGTGATCTAATGAGTTTAATTCAAAAAATTGACCAATCGTTACTTAAACATGTTCTTGCAGGAAATATCGTTAGTGAACGTGCTCCAAATATCTTGCAAATACTTGGATTGGGCTCATGTGTTGCAGTTACATTTTATCATCAGAAAACACAAAGTGGTATAATGGCACATGTCGTTTTACCAGCAAGAGATATCGAAACAGCATTAACTCCGAATTTAAAAGGCAAATATGCAAATATTGCTATTGAAGAACTTGTCAATTGGTTAAAGAAAAATAGGATTCCTATTGAAGAAGTTCAAATTAAATTGGTTGGTGGTGCTAAAATGTTCAAGAAACGGTAGATAATTCTTCAAGCGAAAAAATATTAAATTTAGGTAATGATAAATCAATTTTTCTATTAAGAATATCTGCTAAGGCATTGGCAGCATGACCAGCGC
>DAHXPE010000450.1 GCA_027364495.1 Candidatus Heimdallarchaeota archaeon
TTATTCAAGTTATGCTCAATTAATAAATATTGATGACATCACTAAAGCTTTAACATCTATAAAAATTAAATTTAAACTTGAAAAGAATCTATTAACCATTGAGGAAAGAATAACAGATAAAGAATCATTATTAAGAAAACAATTATTCATTGAAAAGGCTTTCAGACTTAGCCTATTATTGAATTCAGTTTTTGTTTTAATCGAAAGGAAATTAAATGAAGAATATAAGCCATTAATAATCAATTCAACGTATATTAATTTAGAAGAGGTAGGAGATAATGTTTCTCTTCACGATAAAATTGAAATAATTCAAACAATTCTGGAAAATATTGTAGATTTTCTCAAATCGATTAAAATTTTATCCAGAAGACATACGCAAGTATTAAAGATAATCATTTATTACACCCCTATTCTTATCGATCGACTCGGAATAAAAGAAATCCTTAAAACACAAGTATTTTCAATATTACAACTTATCAATAATTATAATCGGCATATCAAAGATTTTTCAATTTTAAAAAAGCTAAATAATGAATTAATTTTATTCAACAAACAAATATTTACTTCATTTACAGAATTCCTTACTATATACATTTCTGACGAAATTACCAAGAATGAAATAATTAATTTAATAACGTTAGAAAGTACTGAACCGATTTATTCAAGAAATTTTCTATTATGGGCAAAAAAAATTCAACTTGCTGTTCTAGAAGTTTCAACAGAGACTAGTTTCGATAAAATTGTGTCTATTGTTTCTGACCAATTTTTAAAGATTAATTTAGATCTAGTTCAAGAAGAAATTCTAAATATTTTCATTTCAAGAAAAGAAGAAGAAAAACTTGTTTTCAAGAAGAAGGAGGTGGTAAAGAAAGCTGCTGTTGAACGAGAACGATTTTATCAAGAAGAAATTCTTGCTCTGCAGGAAAAGGTTCATCTTCTTGAAGAACAAATAAAGGTATTACAAGAAGAAAATAAGAGACTAAGAGAATTACCAGCACTAGAAAGACCAGAATTAATTGAGCCTGAAAAGGCATTAGAAATTGAATCTGTGCATGATACAGAAACAGAACAAGTAAAATTACCACTCACGGACATCAGTCAAGAAAAATTACCTTTTGAAGAAATAAGAGTTAAAAGTAACATTGAAAAGCCTTCTATGTTCACAGCCAAGATAGATGGTCAAGCTTTAGTTCCAGCAAAAAGTGCAGATGAGGTAAATCCCGATTTAATTATAAAAATTGATCCCAAACCAATTGTTGAAGAAGACGAATTAGCAACATTACCAGAATATGACTTGATAAAAGAACTTCGCAAAGTCGGTGAATTAAGATTCATGCCATTTTTCAAAGAGGGAATGGCTGGTTCAGATTCAGATCTAATTAGCGAGATTGAAAGTCTTATTGAAACGCAAAAAGTACTTGGATCCACGACAGGAACCTCAATAACTCCAGAACGAACAGAAAATGAAGAATTAATAGAAGAGGTCACAAAGCATTATAAAAAAGAGCCTGAATCCATATTTGCATTTAATTTAGAAGAGAAAATAGTTCCTGAAACAACGTTTAGATTTAAATCACCAGGTGAATTAGCAAAATTTGCTGAAAAAGACAAGATAGTCCAAGAAAAATCATTGAATACAATGAAATCATTAAAAGAAGAAATAGCTGAATATGATGAAAAACCTTCAGCCTTAGAATTAAAGATAAATTCCTATGCCAAAGAATTATTTGGTGAGGAAGAAGAAGAAGAATTAAAAGAAGAATCAGGAAAAAACAAAGATTCAACCTATGATTTGGTTAATGAAATGGAGAAGTTAATTGATCCAGAGAAAAAAGATCACAAAAAAAAGTAAAATAAAACATTATTTTCTTAAACTTAATACCTGTAACAAAATCTTTAAATTAATTTATTTATAATTTTTTTTGAAATGAAAGACTCCAAACTGGTTATTTTTATTGCTATTACTGTTATTCTTATTTTTCTGATTCTAGCAATTCCTTTTACAAGCTTAAACCAAAATTTATCAAATGTTATTGGTTTTATTTTTCTTCTAAATTAAATGCAAATATGGATTCAGGCTCTTTTTTATAATGCTTTGTGACCTCTTCTATTAATTCTTCATTTTCTGTTCGTTCTGGAGTTATTGAGGTTCCTG
>DAHXPE010000471.1 GCA_027364495.1 Candidatus Heimdallarchaeota archaeon
GAACTCCCATAAACTTAAAATAGTTAGATAATCCTTTGACTGTTTGATACAGAGATTTAATCGTCCAAGAAAATTATTTTGAGTAGTAATTGTTATGTTATTGTAATAAATTCATTATAATTACTAATTTTAAAATTTCAAAGTGATTCTAATGAATCTGAAATAAAAGATTCAAAATAAAATTTATATTCTATATCTCAATTATGATTAAGAAAATTGATGTAATACTTTTATGAATGTTTTTTTCCTAAGAAAGGAATAAAAGCTAGTATAATCAAAGGTGATAGAAATCCAAATCCTGGTAAACTGTTTGATGACGGGGTTGTTAGAGAAGAAACTTCTATGGCATTAATGACATCCAAATTTTTTGATAAAAGATTTTGTGGTAAGGGAACATATCCTAGACCATTAGCAAGAGCTTGAGCATTTGGGGTCATAATATATTTTAAGAAATTGATTAGTGCTACACCTTTAGAGCCATACTCAGTTAAGTTTCCATAAACAAATAGATAAGTTAATGTACAAATTGGGTAAGTACTTGCTCCAGATTGATCATTAAGGGAGACTGATGACCAATCGGCTGTTGAGTCTGGTAAACCTGCTGTTGCAAAATTAACAGCATTAGTGATAGCTGGTAATGATGCATTAACCCAATTTCCGTCTCGGTTCTCGATAAACGCATTTGGAATATTTTTTTGAATAGCATAGGCTAATTCAACATATCCAATTGAATTTACCATACTTGTGACTGAAGTACTGAGACCTTCGTTTCCATTAGCCCCTATTGTCCTTGATGGCCAATTCAATGTTGTTCCAGTTCCTAAATTCCAAGTGTTTGGGGCCGATCGTGCTAAATAATCTGAAAAAGCAAATGTTGTTCCAGATGCATCATTTCGATGAAACACCATAATACCCGCATTACTTGTTAAACCAGGATTATCTTTTTTCAATAAAGAATCATTCCAGAAGGTAATTGATCCTTGAAATATTTTTGCAATATCAACACCAGTTAAATTCAAAGGACCTTGAATAACACTTTTTGGTAGATTGTAGGCTAAAACAATTCCTCCGGCTGATTCTGGAATAGTATTTATTTTTCCTAAAAAGTGACCATTAGAATTTGCATTCGTATTTATTGCTTGTCGTTGGGCTAGAGTTAAAGGAGCATCAGATGCTCCAAAATCTACTGATTGATTAGTAATTGCTTTAATACCTTGTCCAGAACCACCACCGCCATAAGAAAGTTGAATCGTTCCATTAGATATAGACTGGTATTGATTAGCCCAATCCTGTAATATTACCTGAGCAAACGTTGATCCGGCACCAGTAATGGTAATTGTGGAGGTTGAATTAGCCGGGAGAGTTGATTGAAATGAAAAAATAATAATCAAAAATAAAACAATTTGTCCTAATAATTTTTTAATCATATTAACAACTCGATTTTTTATGCATGTAGTTAAACATTTATTTTTTATCTTTTAATTTATGACTGGATTTTGAACATTAAATTACTATTATTTATTATTCTATCTTGAATTTAAACACGATTTCTTCAAGCTCAACTGAAATTTTAGCGAGTTCTTGAGCTGAAGCTGATAACTCTTGCATTGTTGCTGCCTGTTCTTCAGTTGCAGCAGATGCTTCTTCTGCCCCAGTTGCTGTTTCTTCTGCTACAGCTATGACATTTGTAACCGAAGTACTAATTTTTTCCATGCCACTATTCATGGTAGTTGTTAAATCATTAATAATAGATGTTACCTTTTCAACAGATGATTTTGTATCATCTGCTAATCTACGGATATTATCTGCAACAACGGAAAAACCTCTGCCATATTCACCCGCCCGAGCAGCTTCAATACTAGCATTTAAAGATAGCATATTTACTTGGCTTGAAATAGCCTCTATTAGTTCAGATGCGATCGTAATATTTTTTAATTTTTCAGAAAATTGGTTTTTTATATTCTGAACGTCATTGATAGCACCACTCAACTGTTCAGTTTGATTTTGTGCTCCTTTAGATATTTGTTGTGAAATAGAGGACATTTCTTCACTTGATGCATTAACTTCTTCACTGGATGATGCCATTTCTTGAGCAGAAGAAGCTAATAATTTTGCTATAGTTGAAATAGACTTTATAGGTGATTTAATAAAATCAATCATTTTTTCGAATGAATTTTCTAATTCTCCTATTTCATCTTTTTTATTAGTTGATTCAATATTAATTGTTAAATCACCTTCTGATAACTTTTTGCTGGTGGCTGACAATTTTACAATAGGTTTAGAAAATGAATTAGAAATAAATAACGAAATAGCAGTTACAATAATACCTAATACAAGTATCATACCAGAAATGTACACCAGTGAATTACTTTGCTGATTTTGAATCATGGTTACTGGGGCTAAGACTTCTGAAACATCTATTTCAACTACCAAGACCCAAGGTAAATTGTAGCTTAATTGATTTATAAGATAAGATGATCTTAAATCGGTTGATACTGTATTGGTTCCTAAATAAGTGAAAACACCATACACTTTATTACCTAAATAATTGAGCATCATACTATTAACATACCCTTGATTAATAGCTTTTTCAAAAGCAGGAATAGAAGTAAAACTTTGGTGTAAAATGAAATTAGTATCAGAAACATCAAATCGAGATCTACTTATCGCTAACCCATGCATATTCACGAGAAAAATTTCTCCAGTTTGACCGAGACCAATTGTGTTATAAAAGGTGTTACTTGGTTTACCATCTGCATCACGCGGAGCGATGAGGTTAAACAGAGATGTAGGATTTATTTCAGCAACTAAAATTTCAGTGGGCTCTGTTGAATTTGAACTTGTAGGTCTTAAAACTTTTGAAAAATCCATTACTAATGAATTGGTGGTCGTTGATAAATAGGTCTGCTCAAAATATACTCTATCAGTAGATATATTTAATCCTTGGTTAGCTTTTGCACCAATGAAATAATTAGAGGAAAATTTATTTGTTGTGGTATTATCGATGCCATATGATGATTTGGAAATTAGGACATCGCCATTTGTGTAATTCAATAGTATCATTTCTTGTATAGCAGAGCTAGAATCAACCCATGTACTAAACAGGCTATTTATTTTTTCAATAGCATTATACCTTTGCGAATAATTGTTTAATAATAATAAATTTTCTCTTATTAAAGGATCTTGGGATATAATATTAACAGTTTTAGAATTTTGGCCAACCCAATTATTTACAATATTGGAATATTGACTTGCTATACCAGCTAAGGTTTTTATTTGCAATGAACTTAGCTCATTCTTTGATTCAGTTACTGTTCTATTGTCTGTTGTTTGAGTAAAAACTGTAATTAAAAGAGAGGGAACAATTGCAAATATCAAGAAAAAGACAAGCATTTGTTGTCTTATTTTAAGATTATAACCAAGAATATTCATAAGTCAAATCTCGTTAAAAAATTTTTTTTCTCATAAAAATCGATATTACTACTATTTAAAGATAACTCTTAATTATTGTGTAGTTTAGGGGAACTCTTCATTATTGTGAAAGGAATAGGAGCGATATCTTTTGATTGAAGTAGTATGATAAGCTGGTTGTCAAGGATAATGCCGATTGCATAATGTAGACGAGTTTTGGTGGCGACTAATAGAATAAAATAATGAAAATTATTCTCTCTTGAAATATTTTTTTACCAAGTTTTGTGTCGGAGTATCAAGAATAATTTTATTTTTCATACTTACCTAAACTTCCATTTTTAAATTTTTGAAGAAACATTATGAGGACTCATTGAAGATAACAAAGCTGATTTTATTGAGATTAAGGATTTCGGTTGTTGTGATATAAATTATATATGAAAGATTGAATACCTTAAAAACCTGTTCCAAGATAGATAATTTGGTCTGAGTCGGGATAAGGTTTATGAAAAAGAGTAAGTTTTTCGTTAATTCTATTTTTCTTTTCTCATAATTATGTTATTCCACTGATAATATTACCCAAGAAACATTGAGTACAAAGGGAAAAACTATAGGCCTAACCTTAAAAAGATGCTGGTATTTAAAAGGAAAGCAAATAATCTGGTCGTCTAAAAAATTTAAACCAGATGAACGTGAGTCATCTATTGGACTTAAATTTGATTAATTGGATGATAAAGACCGCGCTGTATAAATTATAACTAATAAAATAAAACAAATACAAATTAGCAAAAGAAAAATAAACAAAAAGAATATTACAATTGAAAATAATTGCGCAGATATATTTGAAATATAATATCTAGCTTCTTGAGATGGAGGAGCTGTCAAAGAATCAGTATTTTCTAGAATCTCTGTGAAGTGAAAAATAATGAGTGTTGACAATATTGTACTAATAATTATTTGAATAAAAGGAATGAAAAGAAAGTAAAATAAGGACCTATTTGTTTTTAATCCTCTCATAATAACAATTTTTATTTCACGGTTGTTTTCTTTGATTGAATAAAACATATTTACAAGAATTATCGTAAAAAGATATGAAAATGAAATTAAAATGTTTAATAAGTCAATTTTAAATATTGTATCCCATTTTAATGATGCATAATTTGACAAATAATTAGAACTGATAAATTCCTTAGGTTTTACCAACATGTAGTTCGTTGAATTCATCTGATTATTTAATTCAGACTTAATATCAGATTCATTGCTTTCATAACCAGTAGTAGTTTTTAGAAAATAAGATCGAAAAATGCTCAATTTAGATGAAGGGATATAATTATTAGTTTCCCATTTTGAATTTGTGTTCAATACATCCAAAAAATGCACATGATGACTTCTATCAAGAACGTTCATAGCTATTTCTATTGGGCATACTAAGGGCGTAACAAACGGTTCTAAGCCAGAATAAAAAATCTTTGTTACTGTTGAATTAATGTAAAAAAAGTAACCATTAAGAGATATTTTTATTGTTAATAGTCTTCCTAGTTTTATATTATTTTCATCTGCAAATTTATTAAAAATAAAAATTTGAGAGGATGGAACAAAAAAACTTGGCTCAAATTGCTTTATAATTCCTGTATTATTATCATTTCTTACTTCGGGGATAAGACTTATGTTAGAAATCAGAGAAAGAGAATTAATTTCACTAAATGATCCATTATTTAATTGAATCTGAAAGGGTAATTGATATGAAGCATAATAATCAGCTACCAAGTAATTATCATTAAGTATTTGATATAATTGTTCATTTATAACATTTGATGGAGGGATTAAAACATAATCAGCACTGTTTTCAAGATTTAATGAATTATTTCTTATGTAATTCTGTTGAAGAGGAATAAAAAACTGATTAAAAGATAATATTAATATTATAAAAATTAATACATTAAGAGTTTTCGATAATTTTAATTTGGGATAGGTTACTAAAATTTTAAATGGGTACCAATTCTTGTTAAGAATATTACTAATTTTAAAAATAATAT
>DAHXPE010000476.1 GCA_027364495.1 Candidatus Heimdallarchaeota archaeon
AACCTAATTTCTCATAATAATTGGATTGAAAGGAATTTTGTGTATGGATTATGAAATATTTACCATACTTTCTAAGTGGTTCTATTAAAAATTTAGTAGCTATTTTAGTAATTAATCTAAAGGACTTTTTATTTGAATTTCCAAGAAATTCAAAAAAGGTCCCATGATTTGCTATTATTGCCATTTTACCCTCTTTTTGAATTATTGGAACAATCTTTCTAGAAAGGATACTTGGATTGGCGAAGTAGTAAAGATCAAAATCCTTTAATTTATTAAAGGTTTTTTTGAAATTAAATAACCCAATTAGCCCAACTGAGAGCAAACGTGACTTTTCAATAATTATTGGATTAGCTGCTGGATCATGTTTGAATGCAGATGGTATATACTTAAATTGTTTCTCACCTTCTAGTGATAAAGTTTTAACACTTTGCTTAGTACATCCTGATCCAAAGTATACAACTTCATAACACATATTAGAAATGAGATTAGCAAACATCATGGTATTTGCTTCTCCCCCTCCCATGCATTCCAAGTCAAGAGAACCTATAATCGCAGCTTTCAATGATTACCTGTTCAGTAAATTTACTTCCTTTAAATTAATGTTCTTATTTTGGAATTGATTAATCTTTCTTCTTTGCTGAAAAAAATATTAAATGAGTACACCATTTAAGTTTTATAAATAGAGCAATAGTAGTGGCTGTAATAATAATAATTGCCTTATGCTGTTCGGGAGTAGCATTTGTTTATCATTATTCGAAGATAGGATCACAAATAAATGTAAAAATCTTAGGTTTTCCAAATGTTGTTGTTGAAGGTGCTCCTATTCATCTCACTTCTAATTTAACAGGATACCATGGATTATTGTCTTATCATTGGTGTATAAATTCAACTTTCTACTCATCTTCAAGATTTACCAATATAACATTTTATACACCTGGTATCCATGTAATAACCCTATCAGTTGATTCTATAAACGGAGACTCTGGGTCCGATATAATCTTCATACACGTCTTACCGAGGTTAAATGTATTATTGTCCTCTAATCTGAGCAAAGTGATACCGAATGAAAATGTATCAATATACTCTCAGGTTATAGGAGGTTTTGGACCATATTATTACTCTTGGTATTCTAACGGTAACCTTATTCGTACTGGGTTCAATTTAAGTCAAATCAGCTATTCATTTGATAATTTTGGAAATTATAATATAGGGTTGATTGTAAATAATTCAGAAGGTTATTTTGGAAGTTCAAGTTTTAATTTTGATCCATGGAATTTTTCAGAATTAGTTGATCCTCAAGTAAGGCAAGGTTTTGGTTTTAGTAATTCAATGGCAGACGATCAAACGAGTGTTGTGTCGGGAAACCTTATATTTCACTTTTTTGTATATAATCCAAATTCTGTGTCAGGTATTAATAATATAACAGTTTATCTCTACAATATACTTCCTCCCAAAGGTCCAAGTTCTATTCCTATCTTTAATTTTACATTCTCGACTGGGGTAGTAAGTAAAATGGGTGGTGAATGGATCAATGTAAATCCACAAATATTTTGGAATTATTCATCACTTGTTGTAATACCGCAATCTCAGACTGGTACAACTGGAAATCAAATTGGGATTGCAAATCCACAAAATTTTAATAGTATCTTTTCTCATTATTGGGTACCGCCCTGGGATTCTTCTGATGACGGTTTTATTGGTTATTGGACTGAATCTAATAATATCACTATAAACATAATTTGAGGTGGTAACATAAATTCAAATATTGATTTTAGCTCTACATTGGAAACACATAAAATGGCATTTAAGGAAAGAGTTAAAGAATCTATAAAAATGAGGTATGCATGGGCAATTAGTAATCCGGGCAATATTGTTGCATTTTCTATTTCAATTCTTTTTTCAGTTATATTCTCTGTATTTTCAATCTTGCAATACTACTCTCTAGGAGACAGCGCCTATGACCTGGGTATGCATGCTCAGATGATCGAATCTTTTTTTCATGGTGAATTATTCTATTCACCACTCATAGGGGAATCCTTGTTATCTGAGCACTTTACTCTTTTTGAATTTTTTCAGGTCCCAATATATGCAATTTATTCTTCTCCAATATCTCTATTAATATTTGAAAATGTGTTTATTGCCTTTGGAGGATATTTACTGTATTGTATTTCCAAATCTCTCTTTTCCAAGCATATAAAATATTTTTTATTATTGGAATCAATTTCTATGGCATTTCTTGTTGCATATGAATTCTCACCATATACACAGAGTCTCGTTTCTTTTCCATTTCATAGCATGGCATTTCTTCCATTCTTTTTCCTTTTGGCCATCTATTCATTTCTAAAGGAAAAAAGAATCCTTCATTTCTTCTCTATGTTCATGATCATTACGCTTCACTCAAATTTTATTTATATAGTAGGCATTCTTTTATTTTATGAGTTTATCTATCTTCACTTTGGAGAAGGGAAGAGAATAAAAATTTGGCTATCCAAAAGATACGATCCAAAGGGCAAAAGACAGTTTTTATACTTTCTGACGTTCTTAGTTTTCCTTTATATTTATCTATTATTTGCAGGTTTTATGAAAGGATATATTTCAGGTACTGGGTTAGGAAACCTAGTCCCCGGAACAGGTGCGACCGGTGCAGCAGCCGGTTCGCCATTGGGAATTTTAATTCTTCTATTCACAAATCAACATAGTTTCCTTTCATTTATATTAGTTAATGGGGGCCAAAAATTATTTTACATAAATCTTATGTTCTATAATACCGGTTACCTTTCCTTTATTTCTCCAACTTCTCTAATTTTAACGATTCCTTATATGCTATACGCTCTTCCGACAAATTATTCAGGCTATTATCAGCTTGGTTACCAATACAGTTCAATGTTAATAGGTCCTGTATTTTTTGGTTCCATAATGGGGTTATATAATTTGTATGTTGCAATTAAATTTATTAGGAATAAACTGAATAAAAATAGAATTTATTATGAATACTCTTCAAAGAAATCAGTTAGTGCAATTGTAGAGAGAACAACTGATGAAAATAGTTATGTTGCAATCTTCATTGTTATTCTTATGATCATCACTGTTACCGTAATACCTTTTGGAATTCTTTCACCTAAGGATATGTTTAATAAGATGGGAGGAAACAGCCAAATGCAGGACATTAACAATTTCTCTATGGGTAACGCTTCTGCATTTTTAATTAACGAAGCTAGCAAAATCCCAAAAAACGCATTCATACTCACTCAGAATACCCTAATGCCATATTTTAGCAATGATATCAATACGTATTCAACGCCATGGTCTCCGGGGATTTATAACAATCTTTCAGAATTTACTTACATTATATTTCAATACAACAGTTACTGGGCAACAATGACTCAATCGTCTCCCTCTTTACAAGCTATAGCAATGGCTGGTCTATCCAATGGTAACTATAGTATTATTGCGTCCCTTCCTAGCTGTGGAATATTCGTGCTTGAACAAAATTAAAATTGATACAATGTGGTTAGCGAATTTAATTGTACGTCTGGAAATTAAGATATTTTTTATAGATCAATTATATTCATCTCCATATCGGATGAAGTGTAAATGTTGATATTTGAGAGATCCCTTCCAAACGTTAGGACATTTCCCTTTATTTTGAGCGGTGAGTAATATCTTGATTAATGCGGTTGAGGAAAAATATAAAGCGGAAGTTAAAAATAAACATCAGAATGTAAGTATACTTACTGCTTGCCTAAATGAATCAGGAAATATTGGAAAATGGCTGGAACAAGTCAATAATGTAATACAAAATACTAAATGTCACTCTGTGATGGAAGTAGTTATTGTAGATGATGGCAGTACAGATGGGACACTGGATATTATCTCTGAACGGAGTAAATATTTCCCAGTTCCGATCAAACTTATTCGTAGAAATGTTAAGATGGGAACCCTAAATGCACAAATTGTAGGTTCCCAGGAGTGCAATTCAGAATATATTCTAGTTCTAGATTGCGACATGCAACACCCTGTGGATTTCATTTTAGATTTCTTGGAAGAATTAAAAAACGAACCAGACATCGTCATTGGTTCAAGATATATGCCGGGAGGATACAACAAATGGCCGGCATATAGGGGATTTGTGAGTAGAAGCGCTACATTTTTATCTCAAATTCTTATAAGTCAAGCAAGAAAAGTTAAAGACCCGCTCTCTGGATATTTTCTAATTAAGAAAAGTCTTATTTCAAATTTAACACCATATAAAGGTATGTACAAACCGCTTCTATATGCAATTTCAATGTCGAAAAATCCAAAAATGAAAGAAATACCCATAAGTATGGAAGGCAGAGAAGCTGGAGTTTCAAAGATAGTAACTAATCCTGCTAGGGTAGTTCTAAGATATCTGAAAGAGATCTTGGTTTTTTTCAAAAGTAGAAATAAATTAGATCACTAATATGTTATTTTTATTATATTGTTATCCAGTATCTATATTATCATTAAAATATTATGAATTCATGCTGGTGTATTATAGATGAAGATGGTGATGAATTCTCCTGCTATTTCCGTTATAGTTACCGCTTATAATAGGCATCAGTTTCTTGAAAATTGCCTAAGTTCCCTAGCAGAACAATCTTGTGGGGATTTCGAAGTTATACTTGTTACAAACTTTGAGTATGACATAAAATCTTTTGATTCTATGAATATAAAGCATATAGTTATGTCAGGCTCCGTTGGTGAATTCCTTGCCGCAGCAATACTTAATTCTGCAGGCGAATTGCTATGCTTTCTAGACGACGATGACACTTTTATGAAAAATAAGATCCAAGTTGTTAAAAAATTTTTCAAAAATGACAGGGTTGCATATTTACATAACTATGCCAGAATTTTAACAGATTCTGGTTTACATTCAAGGCTTTTTTTTCCTCCAGATTTTAATATGTCATGTATTTCGATTAGAAAAGATATAACGCTAAAGCACATCGACAATATAAAAACTATTGTGACAGGGCAAGATTCTTTTTTTTACACTCTTGCTGTTTGCTCCGGTGGAATAGTTAAAGGAATTAAAAAAAAATTAACTACCTATAGAGTGCACAAAAAAAATACAACTTCTTTGGAAATCAATCGTCAATGGCTAGATACATATTTAGGAGAAATCACTCATTTTAAATTTATTTTTAATTGCAAAACGGGTAGGAATTATCTCACAAAACTTCAAATGACTGCTATCCTGAAAATGTATCTTTTTTTTGATGTGAAGGATGTTTTAAATCACAATTTAAATGAAACTATTACCATTTGGATTTATCTTTATTTTAAGGCTCTTTCAGACAGAAATTTAGGTGAGTTAATTAGATTAAACCATCATTTTGGTAGCTATATTATTGCAAGATTTGAAACATTTATAGGAGCTACGTAGCTAAAATGTAAATCATAGAGGTTTTTCCCAGCAAAAAGACAATACTTTCTCTAGGAATTCATTACCGATAGCCTAGTGAATTCTTATTATAATTCTAGTAAAAATTTCGAAGTGCTTTAATGTGATATCGGCCGACCTAAGTTTATCCAGAGAGGTAGGTGGTGCAGAAACAATAGGAATAGTTCTTCAATGATATCTTTTAAAATTTATCTATTTTTTTTCAACATTAATTTTCAGTCTTGTTTTGAGTAGTCTTTTTTTTGCTGATCGATAATAAAATCCATTTGTATTTGTTCTATTGCTTTATAAAAGTTCTGGCTAATCACTTCCCAGTCACACTTTTGTTTAACGGCATTATATTCCTGAGCTTTATCGTGATGAAAATATTCAATATTTTCAAGAATCTCCATTAACCTATTGTAAAATGCATCTACATCCATCTCTATATATTCAAGGTACTTACCCTCAAAATCATCGAAATTTCCTTTAAGATAATTACCGCACAGTACATAAAGTCCAGATGATAATGCTTCAAGTACGACCAGTCCAAAATAGTCGTCGCGGCTTGGATAAATGAAAATGTCCGATTCTCTATAAAGTGACGCGAGTTCATTGTCTCCTACAACCCCATGATAAATTATATTTTTATTTTTTTTAACCCTTTCTTCCCAAGGACCTGCACCAGCAATATGAAACTCAATACCCTTATTATTTTTTAATTTTTTAATAAGTGGAAGAAGAATGTCCAGCCCCTTTGCTTTACTCAGGTACGCAACATAAAAGACTTTGAGTTTGTCATTTTTTAGAGTAATGTCGGGTTTGAAAATATGGGTATCAACTCCATTTGGAAGTACCATGTTATATTTCATTCCGAAAGATGATTCAAGGTTTTTCAATATTTGTTTGTTTTTTGGAAAAACCTGGTATCCGTTGATATTTTTAAAATATATTTTTAAGTAGGTTCGATAAAAAATCCTCTTAAATATATTTTTTGAAAAAAAAAGTGTAGGGTCAATAGAATGGTTAGAGCCTATGACGGGCATCTTAGATTTATCAAAGTATATGGCAAAAAAATTACTGAAGAGAAATGCCACATCATTCTCTTCTATTGCATCAAATATTTCATTTTCACTTATTCTCTTTTTATCTAAAATGTAACTTCGAATTATTATATTATTAATTATTATGTTTAATATTTTATTTTGGTTTTTACCTATGACGTTCCTGTGTATTTTTATAATATTGCTCTCCTTCGTTACTTGGGATAAGATATCATCAGATATTCTCTGGCTTTCCATATAATCTGTTTCTAAAATAGTAACATTTACCCAATCGGGCCGAAATTTAAGCAAATTCAGGAGAACCTTCTCAGAACCTCGCCCATTCCTTAAATCTGCATGTATTGCAAAAGCAAGTTTCATTTTCAGCTTATTTAATAG
>DAHXPE010000484.1 GCA_027364495.1 Candidatus Heimdallarchaeota archaeon
TGATTTTCCAGGTTCTATTTGATCCGGAACGTATCAGACCACCTAAATTTTTCCAAGATTCTGATTTTGGTACTAATAGTACTGCCATGAAATGGTTTCAATCTGACGATCCTAAGAAATTTCATGAATTCTTGACAAATACATGGTATGAATATCGAAGTAAAAAGTTTAAATCAGAAAATAAATCAGTAGACAGGCCTTCAAATTCAAAAGGGCTTAAGATTTTAGAATAATCGAAATAAAAAGTTTAAATAATTTGGTTTTTGTATGAGTGCTAATCCCTTTAAAAATCTCGATGAAGTCGAGATCAAAACTAGCCCTGAATATTTTAATCGAATTTATCATTGGGTTAAATTACTTGATTTTGATACGGTGGCTCTTAAAGACACTCGTGATGGTGCCTATATCTTAATTTTTGTTGTAAAAGACATGCCAGACTTGTTAGTTGAATTTAATACCTCTGGAAGAGTTATGACTTTTTATAGTAACATTTTAACAGAATTGCAAGGACAACCTGATGACAAAGTAAAAGAATTTTTAATAAAAACCTTGAAAATGCAATTAAACTATCCTTCAGTCAGGATCAACGTTCTTGATGCCGATTCACTCCCAATTAGAATTCTAAGTAATTATAGAACAAATATAATGAATATGGAAATTTTTTCTGAAGTGGTAGCTGAAGCTATGGATTTTTTAGGAGCTATGGACCAATTAATAAATGAATTTGGTTTTTCAGAGACATGGCGTGAGACAGAAGGAGAGGAAAAGAAAATGGAAGAAATACGTAAATATAACGTTGTAAATGAATATTTCTAATTTATTTGATCAAATGGACGTAACAGAAATACATGAGTCTATGATCCTGATCCGAGAAAAATACCCTTAGGCTACTACTCAAAAAATAACTAATGTAATAAAAAAATTAAGGGGGAATTACTGGAATTAACAGAAGAGCTTATAAAAATACTAAAAAATGATGACAACATTACAAAAGAACTCAAAAACGTTTTTAGTGTTATTTCATTACTGAAACCTACTGCTGAAAGAAAGAATGCAGTACCCAGTATTCAAGAACTAATACAAAAAGACGCTAAATAAAAAACTACGAAGAATAATTTGGTCAATGGAAGGGAAACAACTAACCCGTGAAGAAACAAGTAATTATTGATATATCGTCAAAGAATTAGAAAAAAAAAGTAAATAATCTCAATGAAAGCAAAAAACATAAAATGATGTCATGTATCTAATCTTCGTTGAGCTAATAACCACCAAATTTGATTTTAAATATAAGAATTTCATATTACTTGCCTGAACTACAATGTTTATAAAAGGATAATTCCACAATTTGACTATGAAATGGATGTATAGTTTTTGCTATTTCTGCAAAAGTTCGTTCATTACAAAAGTGTTTAAACTTACAATCAATAGTATACTTAAGGTATTCTTCTCATGAATTATGAAATATTAAATCAATGCACTGGGGCCTTTACTGGTCCGTTCCGAAATCACATGATGTTTGCATATGCTCACGCTCGTTTTTTCATCTTATTTTTTTTAGGAGCGATGTTTTTTGTTTTACTTATTAAATTTCTAGTTGCTTGGTTAGTTTATAAAGATGCCACTGCTAAAAATATTGAGAACAAGAAAATTTGGTTCTTCTTGGTCTTTGTCACAAGTATTTTAGGATCAATTTTCTATTTTATAATGGTTATATATCAGCACAAGAATAATACAGTTGCCAAATCAGCAAGCCAGACTCAAACACAGACCCAACCTTCTGTTCAACACCTTTCTACCACTAAGGTTTGCAAAAACTGTGGAACTCAAGGTGATGGTAAGTTTTGTACAATCTGTGGAACTCAATTATAAATAGATAATTTATTCAAACCACGAATTTAAATTATCAAATTCTATTTTCTCTTTTTTCTCTTGTTTCTCTTCTTTTTCTTCTTTTTCTTCTTTTTCATCTTTAAATTCACTAGAAATACTTGATCTAGAGGAGAATAATCTTTCGAGCATTCCTGACTTATCACAATTTACTAATCTAAAGCAATTAAACGTAAGTAAAA
>DAHXPE010000486.1 GCA_027364495.1 Candidatus Heimdallarchaeota archaeon
TTACCATATACTTGAACATTTTAGCCACTATCAACTTACCTTGAATAGAGACGTTTCATCAGCTACCGTTTTGACTTATGGCAAAAAATTGACTAACACGTAATCTTTAGTAATTATTCTGTTCCTACCATTATGCTTAAAAGTACTTCTGTGCTTGTATTGGTAGTTCATAACAATGCATTCAAAAATTATGATACATTTTTCAATAAAATTTTTAATTTTATTCTAAATAAATTCTATTAAAAGAATGAAATCTTTTTTCCTCCAATTTCTCTAGTTGTAACCCATTTTTGAAATGTATCATAACTTCATTAATGACTTTGGTCCAAATTTCAATTATTACTACATCTGCTTCTTCATTAAAAATTTCATTTAGAGAGTTTATAAAAGAGGAAATAACATAATCAACATGGTCTGAATTAATAGATAAATTTGAATGAATCTTGATTAATTTTTGTAAATAGTCTTTTAATTGTGTTGGATCAGCGATGTAGGTTATTAACACATTGAGAATCGTATTGAACATTTTATTTTGGCTTTCAAAGGTTGTGTCTCTAAAAAAGGTTTCAGCTTTTGTTTGTAAAAAGTAATGATAAAAGCGAATTATGAAAAAATCGATATGTTTATTTATTTCCTGTAATGATAACAAAAATATTTCCTTTTCTTTTGATGATAAGGGTTCAATAACATCCATTTAATTTATTCACCAATATTTTGTAAATACATTTTCCAATTAAAACTTATATTAAAAGATTTTTTGATTTAAACTGCATCACAACCAATTTAAAGATATAAAAATCAGATTATTACAATCAAATTAAAAATACAGGTTAATGATCCAGTAATTTAAGGTGTCGTTGTCTATTATAGACAAAGTTTTCAAAGTAAGTAATTCGAAGGTTTTTATAAACCAATCTAATGCTTTAGAACCTATTTTTTTTTCAATTATTAATTTAGAATGAACTGAAGTAATATATTTCACATCAATAAATTCATGATATTTTCTAATCCAAATAATGATCAAAAATGATAGATATGAAAAATCCTCAATATCAGGTATTCGTTCAAATTCAGAATTTTCTTGTCCTTCAATTGTATTTCGTTCGGAAGTAAGAAAAACAGCCTGTAATAATTGAAAAGCATCATTTCTTGCATTGTTTGTTATTGCTATTGCATTTAATTCTTTATCCATGTCTAAGCTCATCAAATCAATCCCATTGTGTTTTTATTAAACTAGTAACTTACCACCCGCCACCACATGGAGCATTAGGACAGGTGTTCAATATGTAATAGTTATCAGAATTGATATTAGCGTTTATTGGAGTAATAACATTATCATTCGTTGAATTTTTGCCGTTATCAGATGTATTATCTACTTGTAATGGTTGCAGTACAAAAATTCCCAGTGTTAGCAAAATTATTAATAGAATTATAACCTTATTTATTTTAACATTTATTTCCATTTATAATCACTGTCGTAATATATATCACTCCTTTATTCTAATCCCTGTATTCAAATTTAACTGTACAGAAATGGCTTTTTTAAAAAGTGATTTTTGCGAAAAAATTATAAGGTTACAAGTCTAAACAATATTGAGCTTCTAATGTTTCAAAATAATCTTACTGAATTGGACAAGAATTTTAGAAAAGAGTTACAAGATGCTTTTATTCAAACAAGAGCTATAATTTTAAATAAAAATAAAGAATCTGATCATGCACAAGAATTAGAAAAAATTGCCAATCATTTTTATGGAACTTTTCAAAATTCTGCAATTCCTGTAAGACCTCCACAATTGGAATTATATGAAATTGAAGAATTTGTGTCAACCTCAATTGTTTTATCTTTTAGTTGCTTTATGGTACCTTATTTTTTTTATGAAGCATTAAAAGAAGATATATCTTTTGATTTAGATAGTGAATTTGCTTTACAAATCTCGTGGTACGAATTATTAGGGATCATAAATCAAAAATGGCTTTTACAACGTAAAAAATTAACTAAAACTGATGTTTTAATTTGCAAGGTTCTTTCAAAATATGGCACACGAGGACAATTAGACAAATTTCCTTTATCATATAATATAATTGCTAATAGAACGCGTAAAAGTTTTTCTATTGTAAAAGAAAGTATAAGAAAATTATTTTTAAGAATTGTAGTAAATGAATTTTTCCTGTTAAATCCCTGGAAACTTGGTTGGGAGATATTTTTATGTTCCTATAATTTTTCAAAAGATTCAACGTTTTCTGAATTTGACTCTCTAACATTATCAAAAGAAATATGCACAAATGACAGAGGATTTCGTATTATTCAGGTTCCAAGAATTGGAACAGAAAAAACTGTTGGCGCAATAAAATCAAAAATCCAAGATCAAAATGGTTCAATCTACCAAATTAACTCACTTTCTTTTCATTGGGAAATAAGCCAGTTAGATAGTAAGGAACAAAATTCATTTCTTCACCCACCTGAATATTCGCCATTTTCTGCTAATTTGATTCATCCTGTTCAGCCAAATGTTGTTTTTACTTATGAAAAAAATTCAATAGATTGGCTATATGATCTAAAACAAGCCATTCAAAGATTTATAGCAAATGACAAGTCACTAGCAAATATAACAAAAGAACCAAATTTTGCACATCAAAAAATTGATGAATTAACTCTTCAAAAAGTTCTGAAAATTTTAAATTATTTAATTGAATATGGGATTCAACTCAGATCTTTTGATGTCACAGCAAATTTTTTGCAAATACCAGAACGTGAATTAAGTAAAATTATTCAATTTCTTGTAAAAAAGGAAGTTATTGCATTAGCTCATAGATTTCGCTTCATTGGTGCTGGGAATGAATATGCTTTTATTGTTGAAAATGGTTCAAAGGAACTAAATGAAAAAATTCATCAAACATTGCTTCAATATCCCTTTAGTTATGTATATCAGACTGAAAAATTAATCGCCGGTAGATGTCAAGTACCTAATCAGTGGAGTCATAAATTCTTCGAATTATTTACCCGTTTACAGCTCTCATATAAAGAATTAAATATTACTTATGGTCAACGGATTTTAGGATATAGTTTTTTTAATCCCAATGTTAAACTTCCTTCTAATTATATTTTGAATGAATTTGGCATGAAAGAACAAGGCTAATATTTTAAACTTTTAAAAAAAATTCGTTTTTCACATGTTAAAAAAATCAGTAAATTCATATTTTTATAAATGGATGACGAAAATCTTTTCAGAAATTAGGTGATTTGGTAAAAATCGAGTTAAAATTGACTTTTTCTTAAACTGGTGGATAAATATTATTTTTTTTATGTTTCTTCGACATAACCTAAATTTTATAAACTTCAATGTTGATAAATTATTGAATCAATTAGTGATTTTTTCAATAGGTTAATGTACGCTTTGGCTACGTAAGTAAGTTTGCAATCAATTAGAAAATAGTTGATTATTTATAAAATCCTTTTTTATATTAAAATAACCTTATATTTGTAAAAAACAACAAAATAAAACTAATTTGAATCGATTAGATGAAAAAATCCCACCAAAAAATCATTTTTCATCTATAATATAGGAATGAATGAAATGCTAAATACCGAAAATAGGTTTCCCAATTCGGAAGAAGATCTATCTAAAGATTTTGAATGTCCGAATTGTGGATCAAATGATGTAATAACTGATCAGGATCGAGGCGAAAAAATCTGTAGTAATTGTGGCTTCGTAATTGAAGATCGAATGATTGATTTTAGCACCGATTGGAGAGCTTATAATCAAGAGGAATATGAAAAAAAAGCAAGAGCAGAAGCTCCATCTTCAATAATCAATCATGATCTTAGTACGTATATTGGCCTAGAAAATACTGATGCTTTAGGTAAACCAATTTCTGGAGATAAACGAATTCAATTTTATAGATTAATAAATAGACAATTTCAAATCAGAAACCAGTATTCTAAAGATAGGAATTTAAAAAAAGCTAATCAAGAACTTGAAAGACTATGTTCTCAATTAGAAGTTTCCAGGAACGTAAAAGAAACGGCTGGACTTTTATACAAAAAATCTTTTGAAGCAGGAGCAGTTCGCGGATATCCAATAGATTCTATGATTGCAGCCTCTGTATATGCGGCGGCAAGGATTAGAAGAGTTCCACGGACCTTGGATGAGATTTCTAATTCCACTCAAATCTCAGCAAAGCGAGTTGCTCAATGTTATCGAATAATTGTCACAAGAATGAAATTTAGAATTCCCCCTACAAAACCAATGGATTTTTTAACACGTATGAGTACAGAACTTGGGCTTTCTACTAGTGTACAACAACTGGCTGTAGAAATAATTACTGGAGCAACAAATCAAAAATTAACAATCGGTAAAGATCCTATTGGCTTGGCAGCTGCAGCACTTTATTTATCTGGTATTATAAAAAATGAAAAGAGACCCCAGCAATTAGTCGCTAAAGTATCGCATACTACTGAAGTTACTATTAGACATAGGTTTAAAGAACTGCTTAGAGCACTTGGGGATAAAATTTCTATGCAAGATAAAGTTTAGCCATAGATTATACGTTATTTTATATTTGACCAAGAAAAATGAAAAAATAGTCGAAAAAATAAAAAAAATTAATCATTTATTTAAAAAAGAAATTATTTATGATCAATTAATAGTCTATCGTTTTTAAAATGTCTGAATTTCAATAATAAAAAAAACTTAATGTAATTTATGTAAAGTTTATAAAGTACTTTTTTTACACTTTGATTAGTATTGTACGCTTTAATTTAACTTATGGCAAAATGATTTCTTACTGGAAGCAAAAAGATATGTCAACATCAAAATATGAGCCTGATGTATTAGATCATGAAATAATTAATATATTAACAAAGGATTCAAGAACATCAATATCCGAAATAGCAACTAAGCTTAATTCGTCTCGTCCAACGATTATGAATAGAATAAAAAAATTAGAGGAAGAAAAAATAATAGTAAAATACACTTGCGTGACAAATTATCGTAAGCTCGGTTATGATTTGACAGTTTTCGTTTTACTAGCCTTAGATAGATCAGGTAGCGTTTGGAAAATAACTGCGGACGAATTACTTAAACGTAGAGAAGAATTAGATATAGTAGAAATACACCACATAACAGGGGAGTTTGATGTCCTAATAAAGATGAGAACACAGAACATTCAGTTTTTAGAAGCTAATCTTCATCAATTATATTCAATTAAAGGTGTTAATAAAACTAATACCATTGTTTGCTTCAGTTCTTTCGAACATGGTCATCCTTTTTTCGATGACAATGAGAATCCTGGGGAAATAAAAAAACTCCTTAAATTAAAGTATCCTATTCAAGTACAATAGAATCTAATAATAAAATTATAATTACTGATGTTCCTGACGTTTAATAGCATCCTCAATTATTTTCGTCCTTTGTTTTAAAAGATCATTGTGAATATTGCCAATATGACTATCGAGACTAGATATTTCTTGATTAAGTTTACCAATATCAAATTGTATGTTTTGAATACTAGAGTCAAGCTGGTTAAGTCAATTTGCAACGGAACCCAAAGAATTATTAATTTTATTCTGAACATTCCAATCTGTAAAAATGTTATCAAACATGATATTGAAAAATAAACTAAAATCTTCGACAAAAGCGTCAATACCAGGAATATTTGGATCAAAACTTTTAGCCAGATCTATATTTTGATGAGCTCGACCAACAGCATCACGCGCGTCACTCATTTGAGAATGTTTAATTGAATCTAAAATAAATCCTCCTCCTAAAAACATATCCCACGTATTATTACTCGACGCACCTTGAAGTTGCTGGTAGGCATAATTAAGATCAGAATAAGCTGATTTTAAGCAGTTTTCAACTCTCTGTTTCTTATCGATTTGCGCTCGTAAAGGATTTACTTTACTTATTAAGTTTTGTAAATTTTCTTCTAATTTCTTTTCTTCAGGATCAGACATACCATTAGTAGCTTGATATATTAATTTTACAAGAGCTTCTTTGTTTTGTTCCAAACGTATGGTTAAATTCTTCAAATCAGTAATATTTTGAGTCAAGCTAGTGATATCTTTTTGTTGAGTAGAATTTTGCTTTTCTAAGCCCTCAATTCTATTCAACAAAGATAGAGATTCTTCCTCTTCTTTCTTTAATCTTATTTCTTTATCACCTTTTACTCGGGCAATAACGGAACTAACAGAAACTTTTTTTAAATTTTCAATGTCATGAGTATATTTAGCTTGTTGATTCTTTAAATTCTGTAATTGATTTTCATTCTGATTATACTTAGACTCCATAAATTGTAATTGTTGAGTACTTAGTGATAATTTTTGTGGAACATCTTGCAAATCACGTGTCTCTTGCGAAAGTTTTTGATATTGTTTAATGGTATCTTGTGATATGACAAACAAATTTTGTGAAGATTGTTGCATTTGGGCAACTAGCGCAATCTTATTAGTATTATATTTTTGAACTTTTAAATAGGATTTAACATCAGCACCACAGTTAGGACAAAACAAATCTTCGTTATTGAGATCTTGATTATGACAATTGGGACAAATCATAAAAAATTTCAACCCTTCTGAATTATTTCATCTATCTGGAGAGCAGCCACTGGAGTTTTTTCAAATAACCTTAAGTTCGGTTTTCAGATAGGTAATTCTGGATCAAGCAATTCAAATGGCAACACAATGATTATAGCTATTTTTCTCATTATCATAGGGAGCCTTTTTCTGGGATTTGCCATTTATTTAATTGGGATACATTTATTCAATCCTAATAATAAAGTTAAATATCTTATAATAGCCTATGGCGTAATTAATTCGTTAGGATCATTATTATTACTTGCTATTGTTGGTATTTATCTAAAAATAATTATTGTTCCTATTTTAGGAATAGTTATGTATTGTATTTATATTATACTACTCCATAGGATTCCTGCGGAATAATAG
>DAHXPE010000537.1 GCA_027364495.1 Candidatus Heimdallarchaeota archaeon
GTTCTTGAGTTAGTTGTAATCGGAGATACAGGTTACACTATAATGAGTCCTGTAAGTGACAAATATATTTGATTTGGCTGTTTTTTTATTATTCACTTTATTTTGATGAACAGGCTTTTTTGATGGCTCTTTACCTTCCAGGTTCTTAATTTTAGACATAACTTTAACAAAAAGCTCTTGACCGTCCTGACTAGAAAATCCTTCTGTTTCCATTTCAGGTGAAAATGCAAAAGTTAAATTCCCACTTGTTTCATTTCCTTTCTCTAATTCCATCTGTTTTGCCTTATCAAGAGCTTCTGTTAATAATTTTTTCTGTTCAGCCTGCTTTTTCTGAATTGACGTCTGACAGATATCGCAAACATTGGCTATCCCTGAACAGATACAACAATAAAGTTCATCATGCTGACAAAAATGAGAGCAAGCCTTTCTTTTTGTCGTTGTGGCTCGTTTATCTCTTAGCGTTAGAGGTATTTCTTTCACTTTTTCTCTTAGAATTAAGATCGTTTTTCCTAAGGAGTAAAAATCCTTTCCAGCACCAATCAAAATATATTTGTCACTTACAGGACTCATTATAGTGTAACCTGTATCTCCGATTACAACTAACTCAAGAACTGACCCATGGTTCATTTTATTGGTTACTTTGGTTGCAGTATCGAGCGAGGCAGCTGCTAACGCACAAAAAATATCGACATTAGTATCAATATCAGTGAAAAAGGCTACTTCCTCGGCATTAGCTTGAGTTACAACAGCAAGAGCTTCTAATTCGCAACGTCGAACAATTTCTTCCATTATAGTTAAAAGTTTACGCCTATCTTCTTTAATTAATTCAACAGCCAAAGTATCTTAACCTTTAAAGGAAAATAAATTTTAACATTCTATAATAAATATACTAAAACAAATTTTAAAAATTTTCATAAATTAAGTAAAATTGGATTTTAATTATATTTTTGAAAAAAATTTTTTAAATATGTATTTGTTTGCAATTAATGAATAAAATTTTTAAATTTTATCTCTATTATTACATTAAACGTTAATCTCGTCTTGTAAATGACACTACCCTCTTCTTTAGATAAATTAGCAAAATTACTTCATCCCATTCTACTGGATACTGAAGAAAAAATAAGTGAATTCTTTACAAAAGATATTCTGCAAGAAAAATTTATTTCTGTTGATTTAGAATCGGATAGAAATGAACGATTTGGCCATAATTTGAGTTTAATTCAGCTTGGAACGAGAAACAAACAATTTTTAGTTGATCCAATTGCATTACATGGGTTCAAAATTTACAATGATAAAATGAGGGAATTATTGACTAATTCTTCAATAATTAAACTTTTTTATTCAGGTATGGAAGATATACAGGTCCTAAGAAGAGAATTTGATTGTGAAGTTCATTCTATTTATGACGTTCAATATGCTTATGCATTTATACAGAACACTGGATTATTGGTTGGTCTAGAAAAATCGGTACAGGATATTTTAGGAGTAGAATTACCGATCGAATTACATAAATACCAGCGAACGGATTGGAGCAGACGACCTTTAACTGATGAGATGACATGGTATGCAAGTTTTGATGTAGCATTCTTAATAGATTTATATGATTATTTTCATAAACAACTTCAAACAGATCCTCTCTACAAATATTACATGAGATATTTTTCATCACTGGAATTAATTGAACCAGTAAACGAAGAGTTAGCTGAATTAGTAAGGTTCTTAAAAATGCATGACTACAATCAATTAACTCCAATACAGAAATTACTTGCATACAGATTACACAATTTCAGAATAGAGAGAGCAAAAAGAATAAATAGACCGATTCAATTTATTCTGAGTAAACAAGATATGGATAAAATAATGCAATCTAATCCAACAACGATCAAAGAATTCAAAAGTCTCGGAATAAATCGATTTAAAAAAGATCCGTTTTTCGCGAAAGAAATAATATCTATCGTAAAAAAAACTCTTGATGAGTTTGAAGCAAATCCAAATCTTTACGATCAGGAAGTAAAACCAATTGAAGAATTAATACTTAAATTGGGAAGAAAAGATTTGCACTTGTTACAGAAGAATATGACACTCTCGTTAATAATCGATATTGATGTATATAAAAAACGAAAGTATCTCTTGAATCAATGGAGAGGAGAAAAAGCGGAAGCTTTGAAAATATCAAGAAAAGATTTAGTATTATCACAATTCACTGTAAATGAATTGGCAAAGTATGATTTAGCAAAAGAACAAGAAATACCTATTATTCAAGGTATAGATGATGATTTCAAAAGTAAATTGGAAACTGAAATACTGAGATTATTTGTAAATTAATTATCATGTTCAATATGCGTGAGTATAAAGGCATATTCAAAAGCTAATTCTTTTAAATATTCATATTTACCAGAAGAGCCCATATGACCAGCAGATAAATTGATTTTAAAGAATAAATCATTTGTATCAGTTTTAAATTGTCTTAATTTGGCTACAAATTTAGCAGGTTCCCAATAAGCAACACGAGGATCATTTAAACCAGCAGTTACGAGAATATTAGGATAATTCTGTTGTTTAATATTATCATAAGGTGAATAGGAAAGCATATAATCAAAAAATTCTTTTTTACGAGGATCACCCCATTCTTCCCATTCAAAGGTAGTTAAAGGAATAGTTTCATCCATCATGGTATTAATAACATCAACAAAAGGAACACCCATAATAACAGCCTTGAATAATTGAGGAGCCATATTTAAAACAGCACCCATTAGTAAACCACCAGCTGATCTACCAACGATAGTAAGTTTATCAGCAGTAGTATACTTTTGATCAATTAAAAATTGAGCGACATCAATAAAATCAGTAAAAGTATTTTTTTTGGTAAGATATTTACCAGCTAAATACCATTGACGGCCCATTTCACCACCACCACGAATATGAGCAATAATATATACAAAACCACGTTTCAGAAGGCTGATAATATTGGGGTTAAAACCAGGATCAACAGTGAGACCATATGAACCATACCCATAAAGATAAGTAGGTTGAGGCGTGTCAAAGGTCAATGTTTTAGCATGAATATTTGAAATAGGAACTTTAGTCCCATCGTGAACTGTTACAAATTCTCGCCTCATAGTGAATTCGTCAGGATTAAATTCGAAGATTACGTCCCTTTTTTTTAAAGTAAGTGTATGATTGGTCATGTCATAATCATAAACACTTTTAGGAGTTTTAAGGGAATCATAATAAAATCTTACAGAAGTACTTTTGAATTCATAATTTTCTGGAGAACTTCTATTATTAATTGTAAATAAACTTTCTGGGAGATCAATATCAGACCAAATTTGGCTATCAACAGTATAAACACTAATACTTTGAAGTCCGTTTTTACGATTGTACATAACAATGAATTTTTCAAACATTTCAAGACTGTCGATTTTCATTGCATCGTTCGCCGGAACAAATTCTTCCCATTTTGTCTTATCTCTGAATTCAGATACTTTAACACGCAAGACCTTAAAGTTAACAGCATGGTCATTGGTCATAATGTAAAAGAATCCATTATGATGGAATAGGAAATACAAAATAGAATAAGTTCTTTCACAGAACAACTCTAATTTATTTGCCTGTAAATCATAAAATCTCACTTCAGTGGTTTCATAACTATGAGAAGTTAGAATAATGAATTTGCCATCTTTTGTTTTATTCATTACTGAATAATAAATTTCATCAGGTTCAAAATAGAGTAATTCTTCAGTAAATTTATTTTGGTCATTATCATTAAAGTCAAAGGTTCCTTTATAATTGTAACATGGTCTATGGATAGTATCACGTTTGCAATAGAAAACAGTGTTGTTATCTAGACCCCAAAATACCTGATTATCAAGATTGGAAATAGCATACTCTTTTGTTTCTCCGGAAGTAAGATTTTTAATGAATAATGAAAAGTTCTCATAGCCATCAAAATCGATTGTATAAGCAATAAAGAAATGATCAAGAGAAATATCAAAAGAGCCTAGATCAATAAATTTTTTACCTTCGGCTAATTTATTGAGATCTAAAATTATTTCTTCCGGAGCATCAAGGGTTTGATGTTTTCGGCAATAAATTTTATAATTTTTATCCTTTTCAATTCTATAATAATAATAATAAGAACCATATTTTTCAGGAACAGATTCGTCATCTTCCTTGGTTCGCTTAATCAATTCCTGATAAATATTTTCAACTAAATCAGCATGTGGTTGCATACTTTGTTCAAAGAAGGTGTTCTCATTTTTGAGATAATCAAGGACTTCTGCGGAATCTTTGTTACGTAACCAAAAATAGGGATCAGAAAAATCTTTACCATGGTAACGGATAATATATTGGTTTTTTTTAGCAATGGGAGGAGTTATTTCTTGCATCTTAAGTTGAATCCTTAAAGGCGTAATTCTGTTATCGTATAAAGTATAAATGCATATTCAAGGCTTAATTCTTTTAAATATTGGTATATGCCTGAAGAGCCTCCATGTCCAGCCTGAAGATTTGTTAGCAGAGCTAAAAAAGTGGAATCATGTTTCAAGGAACGTAATTTAGCAGTGTATTTAAGAGGCTCCCAATAGGCAACTCGACTATCATACAGGCTAGTAAGGATTAATAAATGAGGGTATTGACCAGATTGAAGTTTTTTTAAATTATCATAGGGAGAAAATCTCAAAAGGGAATAGAAAACCGACCGAGAATCAATAGGATTACCATATTCAAAAAATTCAAGGGTAGTGAGTGGAATGCTAGGGTCCATCATGGTGTTAACAACGTCCAAAAAGGGGACGTTCATAACAGCAGACCTTATAAGGTTAGGTGCTAAATTGATAACAGCACCAAGTAGCAGACCACCAGCAGAAGCACCACGAATAGCAAGTTTATCAGGTGAAGTAAAATGGTTATCAATAAGAAAGTGTACACAAGTAAGAAAATCGGTGAAAGTATTCATTTTATGCTCATATTTACCCTGTTCATACCAAAAACGACCAAATTCACCGCCACCACGGACATGGGCAATAGCATAAATGAACCCACGTTCAACAAGGCTTAAGGCATAGGGAGCAAAACCCGGTTCAGTAGAAATACCGTAAGCGCCATAGGCATATAAAAGAAGAGGGTTATTATCATGAAGATTGAGGTCTCCACGATAAAGGAGTGAAACAGGAATATCCACACCATCATCAGCTTTTACAAGTAATCTCGCAGAAGAAAAATTATTAGATGAATAGTTAGAGATCTCATCAACTTTGCGAATGGCAAAAGAATGGTCTTTCATATTGTAATCATAGGTGGTGGTAGGAGTAATAAGAGAAGAATAATTAAACCTCAATAAATTTGTGAAAAATTCGTTATTAGCAGGAGCATCATGATAGTTAATGGTATGATCAACTTCAGGTAAAAAATCAATATCATGCCATTGAAAAGAACGAGTATCATAAACCATCATATTTTCGATTCCAGATTTACGAATATGTACTACAATAAATGAATCATACATTTCAAGAGAAGAAAGCTGAATTTGGTCACTGTGTGGAAGAAAAACTTCCCATGATGAGACTTCATCAAATAATTCATCCTTTACACGCATAATTTTAAAATTAATAGTATGGGACTCATTGGTCAAAATATAAAAAAAGTCATGCTGGTGGTAAACCTGATAAATAACATTTTTTTGACGCTGACGAAATAATTTGAGGGAAGTAGGGGTAATAGGCTGATTTAAATCAAGAAAATGAATTTCAGAAGTATCTTTATCACTAGAGGAGACCATTAAATATTTTTTGTCTTTGGTACGATAAAAGTAAATAGCTTTAGTATTATCAGGTTCATCAAATAGTAAAAAAGAATCATCAGAATTAACAATGTCAGGAGCAAAAAGGACTTTAGTAGGGATACTAACGTTATTGATGGCATCAAAGAAAAGACCTTTATTGTCATTAGCAAAAGCAACAGACCCAGCAAGACGATCGCCAGAGAAGGACTTTTCTTCACCAGTAGCTAAATTTTTGATAAAAATAGTGTAGATCTCATCACCCTTGAAGTCCAAGGAATACGCAAGAAGAGAATGATCGGGACTGATATCAAGGTCACCAAGATCCAAGTAGCTCTCAGATCGATCATTTAAATTAAGATAGATTTCCTCAGGAGCATCAAGTGAGTCTTTTTTACGACAGTAAATTTCATATTCTCGATCTCGTTCAGAACGTTCATAATAGAAGAACTGACCAACTTGCTCCGGAACAGTTTGATCATCCTCTCTGGTACGAGACTTCATTTCAGCATAAAGTTCATCCTGAAAAGGACGAACAGGACCAAGAACAGCTTCAGCATA